>CAYLSR010000076.1:0-6988 GCA_964385855.1 uncultured Mogibacterium sp. | reverse complement strand
GCTTTCCGAAGTCTGGGCCAAGGGCGGCGAAGGCGGCAAGGCGCTCGCGGAGGAGGTCGTCCGCCTCTGTGAGCTGGAGAACGACTTCCGGCAGTCTTACGACCTCGATCTGCCGATCGAGGAGAAGCTCGACACCATCTGCCGCACCATCTACCACGCGGACGGCGTCATGCTGACGCCGAACGCGAAGAAGCAGCTCACGAAGCTGGAAGAACTCGGCTTCGGCGGCCTGCCGATCTGCATGGCCAAGACGCAATACTCCTTCTCGGATGACGCGTCGCTGCTCGGCGCGCCGAAGGACTTCACCGTGACCGTTCGTAACCTCAAGGTCGCGGCGGGCGCCGGCTTCATCGTCGCGCTGACGGGCGATATCATGACGATGCCGGGTCTGCCGAAGGTTCCGGCGGCCGAGAAGATCGACGTTGATGAGAACGGTGTCATCACCGGTCTGTTCTAGGAGGGCTGCGCGACCGGGAACACGCGGACGCGGTCAACGCGGAAGCGCCGGAACTGCTCGTGGTCTATGAGGCGAAGGCGGATGAGATCTTCGATCTGGTCCGCGGACAGCTGATGAAGTGAGGGAAGAGAAATGGCTCAGATCCTGAACGGGCTCCCGGTGGCAGAGGCCATGACGGAGCGGATGAAGCAGGAAACTGCGGAACTGAAGGCAAAGGGGATCCTGCCGACGCTGGCGATCCTGAGGGTCGGTGCGCGGCCGGACGATCTCGCCTATGAGCGGGGCGCCGTAAAGCGCGCCGAAAAGGTCGGGGTCGAAGTGCGCAAAGTCGTTTTGCCGCAGGATGTCACGCAGGAGGCGTACGACGAGGCGTTGAAGGCGCTGAACGAAGACGACGCCGTGCACGGGATCCTGCTGCTGCGCCCGCTGCCGGCCCAGCTCGACGACGAGCGGGCGAGGCAGATGCTCCGGCCGGAAAAGGACGTCGACGGCTGTACGGACGGCTCTCTTGTCGGCGTCTTCACGAATTCGGACAAGGGTTTTCCGCCGTGCACCGCGCAGGCGGCGATGGAGATCCTGCACTTCTACGGGATCGACATCAAGGGTAAGCGCGCGGCGGTCATCGGCCGCTCCCTCGTGATCGGACGGCCGGTCGCGATGATGCTGATGCACGAGAACGCTACGGTGGTCAATTGCCACACCCGGACGGTGGATGTCCCGTCCATCACGCGAAGCGCGGACATCCTGATCACGGCCGCCGGCAAGCTCAAATCTGTCGGGGCGAGGTTCACCAATCCGGGTCAGGTCATCATCGATGTGGGGATCAACTGGGACGACTCGAAGCACGGGATCTCGGGCGACGTCGATTACGACGCGGTCGAGCCGTACGTGCAGGCGATCACGCCGGTGCCGGGCGGTGTCGGGACGGTGACGTCATCGGTGCTCATCTCGCATGTGATCGAGGCGGCGAGGAGAAAACTCGCTTAGACGTTGAATGTCTGAGTGAAATCTGCTACAATAAATCAACTAAACCGGAAATGTCAGAGTAGGAACAGCGCGTCAAGTGCCGCAGGATGGGAAGTTGCCTGCGGACGAAGGTTTCTCCGGAAGCCGCGATGCTGTTCCGCATCCGCTGCCATGAGAGGCACACACTCCTTTTGTGGCAACTGTCATGAAAGGAGTTTTATAATGGAGAAGAAAGGCTTTCATATCAGCACCCGCGATCTGGTGATGATGAGCCTGCTGATCGCGCTCGAGATCATCCTCTCGAGGTTCCTGTCGATCAGCGCCTGGAACATCAAGATCGGCTTCAGTTTTGTCCCGGTCGTGATCGCGGCAATCCTGCTCGGGCCCGTGCAGGCCGGCCTGGTCGGCGCGCTCGCGGATTTCATCGGGGCGATCCTGTTCCCGATCGGCGCGTATTTTCCGGGCTTCACGCTGACGGCGTTTCTGACCGGGCTGGTGTACGGACTGTTTCTGCACGAAAGCCAGAAGCCCGTTCGGATCGTCGGCGCGGTTCTGATCAACCAGCTGATCCTGAGCCTCTGCCTCAACACGCTTTGGATCTCGATCCTGTACGGCTCTCCGTACGGACCGCTTTTCGTGACCCGGATCGTCCAGACCCTGATCCTGACGGCGGTGCAGCTGGTGACGATCACGGTGCTCGTCCGCATCCTGCCGAGGATCCGCCGGGATCTGGCATAATCCGGTGCAGAGGCGGCGGCCTTGGGTGGCCGCCTTTCAAATATGGATGGAGAAAAATCGATGAAGGGAAGTAAACATGCGATCGTCCTGCTGGATGGCGGGATGGGGACAGAACTCCAGTCGGCCGGAATGAGGCCCGGCGAGCAGCCGGTCCTCTTCGGTCTGCAGCACCCCGGGATCGTCGGAGCGATCCACCGCAGGTATATCGAAGCCGGCAGCCGGGTGATCTATACGAACACCTTCGGTGCAAATGCCCGGAAACTTGCGGGGACCGGAGTGACCGTCCGGGAGGCGATTCGCGGGAATGTCCGGACGGCCCGGGAGGCGGTGCGGGACGCGGAAAGGGACGGATTTCCGGCGGTGCGCGTGGCACTGGACCTCGGGCCGATCGGAGAACTGCTGGAGCCGCTGGGCGCTCTGACGTTTGAAGAAGCGTATGACCTCTACCGGGAGATGGCGGAAGCCGGCGTAGAGGCCGGCGCGGACCTCATCGTTCTCGAAACGCTGACGGATCTCTACGAAGCAAAGGCGGCGCTTCTTGCCGTTCGGGAGCACACGGATCTGCCGGTCTGGGTCACGATGTCCTTCGAACAGAACGGCCGCACCTTTCTCGGGACGACGGTCGCGTCGATGGCCGTCACGCTGGACCGCATGGGCGCGGACGCGCTCGGCATCAACTGTTCTCTCGGTCCGTCGGAGATCCTGCCGCTGATCCGGGAGATGCGGCAGTGGACTTCCCGTCCGCTGATCGTCAAGCCGAACGCGGGACTGCCGGATCCTGAGACCGGCAGGTACGGGATGGATGCCCGGGGGTTCGCAGAGAGTATGCGGCCGTACCTCGGCCTTCCGGGGGTCTGTGCGGTCGGCGGCTGCTGCGGGACGAGCCCGGCGTTCATCCGCGCACTGGCAGAACTCGATACCGTCTCTTCGGCTGCCTTCGAAAGACCGCAGGAGGCCGGATCGCGGAGCGGCATCTGTTCTGCCTCGGTCATGGCAGAGTACGGAAAGCTCCACGTGGTCGGTGAGCGCATCAATCCGACCGGCAAGAAGCGGCTTCAGCAGGCGCTGCGAGAGGAGGACATGGACCTCATCCGGCAGATCGCCGTCGAACAGCAGGAGGCCGGCGCGAGCATCCTCGATATCAATGTCGGTGCGCCGGGGGTCGATGAAGTGAAGATGATCCAAAAGGTCGTCAAAGCGGTTCAAAGCGTTTCGGACCTGCCGCTCCAGATCGATTCTGCGGATCCGGCGGTGCTGGAGGCCGGCGTCCGCGTCTGCAACGGCAGGCCGCTGATCAATTCGGTCAATGGCGAGCAGTGGCGGATGGATGAGGTGTTTCCGCTGGCGAAGAAATACGGGGCTGCGGTGATCGCCCTGACGATGGACGAAAACGGGATCCCGGAGACAGCGGAGGAACGGGCGGAGATCGGCCGCAGAATCCTCCGGGAAGCGGAGAAATACGGGATCCCGATGGAGGATCTCATCATGGACTGCCTGACGCTCACCGTTTCGGCACAGCAGGATCAGGCGGCGGAGACGCTGAAGGCCGTGCGGTATATGCATGAAGAACTGGGGCAGCACTGCACGCTCGGTGTCAGCAATATCTCTTTCGGATTGCCGGCACGGGCACATGTGACTTCGACTTTTCTGGTCCAGGCGATGCAGTGCGGGCTGGATTTCCCGATCATCGATCCGGGCAGCAGAGAGGTGATGGAGGCGGTTCTGGCATTCCGGGTCCTCTCCGGAGAAGACAAAGGCTGCGAAGCCTACATCGCCAGGTTCGCGCCGGAAGAGGCGGCAAAAAAGCAGCGGCAAAAGAAGGCAGATCCCTGGGCGGAGGAGGCGCTGGAAGCTGCCGGCGAAAAGAGATCATCGCCAATGAAAGGCATATCTACAAAGGCGTCAGTGCCAATGTGGACTTTTACAGCGGTTTTGTCTACAGCATGCTGGAACTGCCGCTGGAACTCTATACACCTATGTTTGCCATTGCCCGTATTGTCGGGTGGAGTGCACATCGTATGGAAGAGCTGATCAACACGGATAAGATCATTCGTCCGGCCTATATGAATATCCAGGAGCATGTTCCGTATGTTCCTCTGGGAGAAAGATAACCGCTTATGAAGAATAAGGCAGCGTTGATACTGGAAGGCGGCGGCATGCGCGGCATCTTTACCGGCGGCGTACTGGACTTTCTGATGGAAAAAGGCATGTCTTTTTCCTATGTGGTCGGTGTTTCGGCCGGAGCCTGCAATGCCATGGATTTTCTTTCCGGCCAGATCGGAAGGACCAGGGACTGTATTGCCGTAGACGACAGACGGATGCGGTATATCCATATGGATCCGATCCATATTCTTAAGGGAACCGCTTTTGATATGGATATGCTCTGCAGACAGTATCCTTTTCACTATTTTCCTTTTGATTTTGATACCTATGCGGCTTCCGATGCAGAATGTGAGCTGGTTGCCACCAATTGTCTCACGGGAGAAGCAGAGTATTTTCAGGAAAAAAAAGACAAAGACCGGCTGATGACGATCTGTTCCGCTTCCTGCAGCATTCCGCTTATCAACAAAGAGATCTTTGTGGACGGCATACCCTGCCTGGACGGAGGGGTCGGCGATTCGGTCCCGCTTTTGCGTGCCATGAAAAAGGGATACCGGAAGAATGTGATCGTGCTGACGCAGCAGAAAGGATACAGAAAAAGCGTAAACAGCCGGCTGAATGCGCTGATCCGCCTGAAATACCGCAAGTATCCGGCATTTGCCGAAAAACTGATACAAAGAAGCCGGATGTATAATGCACAGATGGAGCAGATCGATGCCTGGGAAAAACAGGGACGCATATTTGTGATCCGGCCGCAGCAGCCTGTTGTCGGCCGTACGGAACAGGATCCGGAAGTACTTCGTTCCTTCTGCCGGCATGGCTATACTGTCATGCAGGAACGTTATGCGGCACTATGTGACTATCTCGAAAGCTGAGGCGTTGTCATGTTTGAAATGTTTTATCCGAAACGGCGCGAAAAGTCAGCGTATGCGATCGACTATGAGGCATGGTACGCGAATGGGAAACGAGCGCTGCTTTATGATATTGACAATACGCTGGTACGGCACGGCGCTCCGGCTGACGAAAAGGCCGTGGAACTATTTAAAAAACTGAATCGGATCGGGTTTAAGACCTGCCTGATCTCCAATAACAGAGAGCCGCGGGTGCGGTCTTTTGCAGAAAAAGTTGGTGCTCTGTATCTGTGGAAAGCGGGAAAACCGTCCCCCAGGGGGTTTGAAGCAGCATGCGCCATGATGAAAGCGAGTCCGAAGCAGACTCTTTTTATCGGGGATCAGCTGTTCACCGATATCTGGGGCGCAAACAGGGCCGGGATCGATACGATCCTGGTAGAACCGATCCACCCCAAGGAGGAAATCCAGATCATTCTGAAAAGAAGGCTGGAATGGTTCGTGCTGAAAGCCTACGAAAGACACAGGCGATTAACGGTTGAAAAGGACCGGTAAATAGGGTAAAATAAATCACGGAAACAGCCTGCACGGCTGTAAAAAGAAAGAGAGCAGTATGGCCGATATTTCTGCAGGTGATTTCAAGAATGGTATTACACTGGAGGTGGAAGGCAAAGTCTGCCAGGTGGTGGAATTCCAGCATGTAAAACCCGGCAAAGGCGCCGCTTTTGTCAGAACAAAACTGAAAGATGTGATCAACGGTGGCGTTGTGGAAAGATCCTTCCGCCCGACAGAAAAATTCCCGGCAGCCCGGATCGAACGCCAGGATATGCAGTATTTGTATAGTGACGGCGATCTGTTCTATTTTATGGATACAGAGAGCTATGACCAGATTGCCGTTAATAAAGAAACGGTTGCTGATTCTCTGAAGTTCGTCAAAGAGAACGAAATGGTAAAGATCTGTTCTTATAACGGCAGCGTTTTCAGTGTGGAAGCACCTCTTTTTGTGGAGCTTGAAATAACGGAAACGGAACCGGGTTTTGCCGGCAATACGGCGCAGGGCGCATCTAAACCGGCCACCGTTGAGACGGGGGCGCAGATCAGTGTACCGCTGTTTGTCAACCAGGGAGATAAAGTGCAGATCGATACACGCTCCGGCGAGTATCTGAAGCGTGTCTGAGATTTTTCTTCTGAGAATGTATGATGCAGGCGGGTTTACCGCCTGCATTTTTTGTGGGTTTAAGGGACATTTTGAATAATGTGTCCTGTTTTCAAAGGTGTTTTTTAGTTGTCAAATACGATTTTAACACAATATCTTGAATTTTATACCTGCATATGATACAATTTGCATGTTGTCAACGTGCAACAAATCATGCGCCTGTAGCTCAGCGGATAGAGCAACGGTTTCCGGTACCGTGTGTCGGAGGTTCGATTCCTTTCAGGCGCGCTGCGTAAAAATAATAGGGGGGAAATAAATATGGCAAAGAAAAGGAGAAGAAAGAACGGAGCAAGTCCTGCTCGTGAATGGTTATCGGATAATCTGCGGTATTTGCTGCTGATCCTGATCGTAGCCATAGCTGCACTGGTGGCTTTTCTGGTATACAGAACGGTTTCGGGACGGGGTCCCAGTACTGCTACGGTAACTTCCACATCCGTCACCACAAAAACAGCGTCCACTTCCGTATCCACTGAGAAATCGGATACAACAAAAACGAAAGAAACCAAAACAGAAGTCGTAACAGCCACACCGACGCCGTCAGAAACACCAACACCAACACCTACTCCGACACCCGAACCGACCCCCTCTGTGACTTTAAAGGATGAAACGGTGAATCTGCAGTGGATCGTACAGAATTATTTCTATACGCTGCAGCTGGATGGT
>CAYLSR010000075.1:0-7029 GCA_964385855.1 uncultured Mogibacterium sp. | reverse complement strand
GTCTGCTTTCAGTTCAGGCAGGCTTGCCATAAGGTAATAATACGAAGCCATATTGTGTGTACCTCCTTACTGGAAGTCCAGATTTCTGAAGTATGGCATCAGCATCTCCATGATTCCGTCATCAGAGCAGTCAAAATAGCCGGATCCGTCCTTTGCGGCAAGGCGGAACCCTGCCTGTACGCCCTTCGTCGGCTTGATCTCCAGACCGCCTTTGATCTCTTCCGCCAGCTCAGCCTTGAGCGCTTCGCTGACTTCGGATACCTCCGCAGCGTAATTTGCAACGTCTTCACCGGTCAATACCGCACGGACAAGTTTGCCCAGCGCTTCGCCGGAAAGACCCTTCCTGACATTCACGGCGAGGATCTTCTCGAATTCCTTCTGGATCTCGCTCTTGAACGCCAGAACCGCATCTCTCTTCGCCTGCTCCGCGCTGACTGCGGCGCTCTCCTTCAGGATGCCGATCTCTTTTTCCGACGCGTCTTTCGCAGCCTGAGCTTCTGCTTTCGCGTCGGCAACGATCGCCTCAGCCTTCTTCTTCGCTTCCGCAATGATGGCTGCAGCTTCGGCGTTCGCAGTTTCTATCCCCTCCTTGCGGATAGAAGAAACCAGATCTTGAATCTGTAACTCCATAGGCACCTCCTACTACCTGTATAAAATAACATCCTTTTCCCCGATATACTGTTTCATATGTCTTTTATGGGTACTAACATACATTATACCCCAATCGCTGTGAATGGTAAACAAGTTTTTCAAATAAATAACCCCTTAAAATCGTCAAACCGTTGACAATTCAAGGGGTTCCCGTTTGTGATAAAATTAACCAATCGGTATGATCAGCCGTATTAATTGAACAAAAACACGCTGGACGCGATGACGAAGTACAGTATCATCGCCGCGATCAGAACGAACGCCATGATCCGCGCGGTGCGGTTCACCTTGCGGCGATCCGTCGCGAACCCCTTCGCCTGCTGCGCCTTATTCCTGCCTTTATTCTTTCCGGATCCTGATGCCATTTCACTGCCTCCTGCTTCCTGCAAAGTGTATCGATGTGCCCGCCGGGTCAGAAGACCTCGAGCCGGCTCCTGACGAAGTCGCGGAACCGCTTCGCGGCCGGCGTGATCGAGGACGGTTCCGTCACCGCGATCCCGATCTCGATCTTCGCGCGTGGTTCCGGCAGCAGGCTCCGCACGGCGCCTTCTCCGAGCCCGTCAAAGAGCCCGTTCACGACCGTCACGCCGAGCCCGGCTTCCACCATCTGATACGCTGCGTAGGTGTCCGACGTCGTGTACCTCGGACTCGGATGGAGTCCGCTGCCCTTTAAAAGCCGTCCCACGTCGGAATCCATCCCGGCGTACATCAGGATGAAATCTTCTTCTTCCAGCCGGCTGAGCGGGTAGACGCCCTCCTCCGCAAGCGGATGGGTTGCCTGCACCCAGACGATCATGTCGTCCTCCTTCAGCGGGATCCACTCGCAGCGGCCTTCCCGTTTGCTGATGATGCACAGGTCCAGATCGCCTTCCTCGATGCCCTGCATGAGGAGGCTGCTCCGGCCCTCCCGGATGCCCACCCGGATCCCGGGATACAGCTTCCCGAATTCGTGGATGAGGTCGGACAACTGCTTGTAGTAACAGCTGTATGCCGTCGCGACCTGCACTTCGCCGGTGATCGCGCCGCTGAGTTCGCCAGCCTCCTGCACCAGCACCGCGCTGAGCCGGACCAGCTCCCGGATCGTGGGCAGCAACCGTTCGCACTCCTTCGTCGCCTGCACGCCGTTCCGGTTCCGCCGGAGGAGCCTCACGCCGGTCTCCGCCTCGAGGGCGGCCATCATGCGGCTCATGCCGGACGGGGTATACCCCAGCTCTTCGGCGGCGTCCGACAGATTTCCTTTTTCCAGAGCGCACAAAAGCGCCCTGCATTTATCGGTATCCATTGATTTCTCCGTCAATTCTTCCAGAATATCAGGCTATCCCAGAACTGTTCCTTCTTCTTTTCTTTCTCACGCTCCTCTACCGCGGCGAGTTCTTCCTCGCTCGGGTGGAGCACCGCGTCGATCTCCGCCTGGACCTCCTGCAGGGAGTCCTCATCGGTGTAGGAGACGTACAGCATCCTTCCCAGACCCATGCTGAAGGTCCCGCCCTGTCCACCGGTGCCGTGGAGCTGGATGGTCTTGATGGTCCATTTCTCCGGGTCGGCGAGCTGCATCTTGACCAGCGCGGTGATCTCCGAGGTCTTCATGTTGGTCTGCATCTCGTCCTGCACGGCCGCCAGCAGCGAATCGTAGCTGGTCAGCAGGGTCGTGCTGGAAAGCAGCTTATCCAGAATCGCCTTGAGCACGCGCTGCTGGTTCTCGTTGCGGGCCTCGTCGCCTTCCTCAAAGGCGTGACGTTCCCGCGCGAAGTACAGCGCCTGCCGACCGTCCAGATGGTTCATCCCTTCGACGTAGGTCGCCTCGTTGATGTAGGACGTAAAGGCGACCGGCGAATAGACGTCGATCCCGCCGATGGCGTCGACCACGTCGATCAGCGTGGTGAAATTCACGCGAAGGTAGTAGTTCATGTCGAAGCCGAGCCAGTCCTCGACGGTGCTGACCGTCTCACGGATGCCGTAGATGCCGGAGTGCGTCAGCTTGTCGGGCTGCTGGTACGTGTGCAGCACGACGTAGGAATCCCGCGGGATCGAGGTCAGCAGGATCTTGCGCGTCTTCGGATTGACCGTGATGATCATGTTGACGTCGCTCCGGGAGACCTGGTCGATCTCGCCGAAGACGTCGATGCCGCTGACGTAGATGTTGAACGGCTCTTCCGTGACGTTCGCGCGCTTGGCGATGTCGCTGGCGTCGAGCTCGATGCGGATCTCGTAGAGGACCCGTGTATCCTCCTCGAAGTTCTCATACTCCTCGCAGAGGACGTCGTAGGTCGCTTTCCCGATGAACGCGATGTTTTCCGGCGCCTTCTTCTCGCCGATCATCCGCTTCATGATCCCCATGACCGTGTGGAGCTCTTCATAGTTGACGCCGTACTCCTTCCGGAGCTGGGCCTCCGCCTTGACATAGTTGACGTCGACCGTATCCACGATGAAGACATCCTTGCCTTCGATGTCTTCGACCTTCTCATACGGGCTGTCCGCCGGGACGACCACGTAGTAGATTTCGTGCTGCGTGTCGCTGTCCGTGATCCGGGCGAACAGATTATATGTTCCAAACAGATAGTAAGACCCCATGCCGAACGCCGCGAGGTAGATCACCGACAGGATCGTCCCGAGGATGCGCCTCCGGGTCCTCTTCTTGTGGCTGGACAAAAGCTGCCAGATGACAAACAGCATCAGTGCCATGAAGATCAGGAGTACCAGCACCAGCATCTTTGGGAACGCGTCGACCAGCGTCATCATGACCAGGACGACCGCCGTCACCAGCAGATCCGCCAGCAGGAGAAGTTTGTGCCCGATCTTCATCGGGAAGCGGAAGATCCGGGCTTTTTTCTTTTTCGGTTTTTGCTCAGGGCCGGCAGGCTGGGCGTGCTTCGACTCCGTCGGATTTTCGTTCAAAACAAGTCCCTTTCCCTTTCGTCTGTAAGATTCAAAGCTGTGAACATTCATCACAGCATCTTTGAGTTTGCGTCGCTTTACTCATAATATACTCTGGCATATAATGCTGTCAAGAAGAATGTGATTCATTAACCGCACATCTGCCGCCAAAGGAGGTTCCCATGTCAACCGGAAAAGCCCGTCTGCTGCTCTTCACCGTCATCGCGCTGAGAGCCACCTCCCTGCTTTTTTGCACGATCGCCATGCGGACGCTCGGGCCGGTCACGCTCAACGGTATCCGATTCCTGCTGACGTTTGCCCTCCTTCTGGTCATCTTCCGCAAAGAACTCCCGAAAATCCGCCGCGGCACATTGGTCGGCGGCGCGGTCATCGGCATCTTTTTCTTTCTGACGATGTTGTTTGAGATGATCGGCCTGCAGATGACCAACACTTCGACGACTTCGTTCCTCGAAAACACCGCGATCATCTTCGTGCCATTCGTTCAGGCGGCCCTGACCCGGAAGCACCCGGGGCTCTCTGCGGTCGTCAGCGGGATCCTCGCGCTCACGGGTGTCGGTTTCCTGACGATGAAAGGCGGGCACCTCGGCTTCAGTGCCGGAGAACTCTGCTGCCTCGCGACCGCGCTGTTCTACACGGCGACGATCATCGCGACCGGCCATTATTCCAGAAAAGAAGAGCCGATCCTGCTGGGCATCCTGCAGGTCGGCGTCATCGGGATCCTCAGTATGATCTGTGCGTTCATCGTGGAAGAGCCGGTCCTGCCGGCTTCAGCGACGGAATGGGGTTCGCTCCTGTTCCTCGTGGTCATCTGTACCGGCTTCGGATTCACCCTCCAGCCGGTCGCGCAGAGCCGCGTATCGACAGAGACCGCAGGCCTCTTCTGTGCGTTCAATCCGCTCATCACCACGCTGCTGGGATTCATCTTTCTCCACGAACAGTTCACCCGCAGCAGCCTGACCGGCGCGGCACTGATCCTCGCGAGCATCGTCGCGAGCGCACTGATGGACCACCCCCGAAGAGCGGGGATGAAGCGGTCTGAAGCCGCAACCCCGTGACCTGCAGGCATCCGGATCGGGTGTTCAGATGATCACGCCGTACTTCCTCGCCAGCGGGATCAGCACGTCTTCCGGCAGCTCGCCGGCGTAGAGGGCGCGCCCCTGGTAGAGCGCGAGTGCCTGGTCCAGAAGCTCCGCGTCCTCGCAGACGAGGCAGAGCGGTTTGCGGATCGCGTACTGGCAGGCGCCGAACTCGTCGAGGTCTTCCGGCGCGTCGATCCGGATCGCGATCACCGGCGTCTCCCGGTCGTTTTCCTCCTCGATCTGCTCCTCCAGCTCCGGCCCGCAGGCCAGCACCCGGTCCGCCCGGATGCCCGGCTTCAGCGGTACGACTTCCTTCTCCGTCGCGCACAGCAGCATGCCACGGTACTTCGGCGAGACCGCCGGCCGCTTGAATCTGAAGTCTTTCAGCGCCGCCCGGATCGCCGCGATGTGCGAGGCATCCGTCCCGCAGCAGCCGCCGAAGACCGCCGCGCCGGCCGCGATGAAGTCCGGTATGTACTTCACGAATTCCTCCGCCGGGCAGTCGTAGACCGTCCGGCCGTCCACGACCTGCGGCAGGCCCGCGTTCGGCTTGACCGCCAGCGGGACTTCCGCGACTTCCCGGAGCCTCCGGATCTGCACGAGCATCTCCTTTGGTCCCGCGGAGCAGTTGAGCCCGAAGAGGTTCGCGCCCATGCTCTGCAGGATGACGAGCGCCGCCCGCACATCCGTGCCCGTGAGCGTCCTCCCGCTGTTCTCGCACGTGAAAGAAACCAGCACCGGCTTGTCGCTGACCTCCCGGACCGCGAGCAGCGCCGCGCGCGCCTCCGGGACCGTCATGATCGTCTCGATCACGAAGAGATCGACGCCGGCTTCCTCGAGCGCCTGCGCCTGCTCCCGGTAGATCTCCACGAGCTCCGGGAACGTCACATCGCCCAGCGGTTCCAGAAACTTCCCCGTCGGCGACAGATCGCCGGCCACGAGCGCGCGTCCCTGCGCGCCTTCCTTCGCGATCTGCACCAGCTTCTTATTGTACGAAGGGACCTGATTGAAGATCCCGTTCTCCTCCAGTTTGACGCGGTTCGCCCCGAACGTCGGCGCGTACACGATGTCGCTGCCGGCCTCGATGTATCCCCGGTGGATCTCCTGTATCGCCTCCGGGTGCCGGATCACCCAGGATTCCGCGGCCATCGAGCCGTCATATCCCCTTTTGACCAGCTCCGTGCCGGTCGCTCCGTCCAGTATCAGTGGAAAATACAGTTCCATGCTCTCGTCCCTCCTCCGGGCGGTTTTTATTGTCAAACCCGCCTTTATTTCATATAATATAACATAGATGGGCCCGGTTTAGGAATGCTTCCCGGGAAGATTCATGAAATGATCCTGAACGAACACACCGACATTTCAATACAGGATCTGCTGCAGCTCGCACGGGAGATCGGCTTCTCGCACGCGGCTCCGCTGGATCCACAGGCGCTGGTATTCAGAGAAGAGGTCCGCGCCATGTGCTCCGCGGACCGCTGCCGCAATTACGGCCGCAGCTGGAGCTGTCCGCCGGCGCTGGGGTCGCTCCGGCAGATCGCGGAGACCGCCGCAGAGTACGCCGGCGGGATCCTCGTCCAGACGACGGAGCCGATGGAGGATGATTTTGACCTCAAAACGATCCACGAAGCCGCGAAGCTGCATCAGCAGCACTTCGACACGCTCGTCCGGCAGGTCGGCCGGCTCTGTCCGGACTGCCTCCCGATGGGCGCAGGCGGATGCCGGAGATGCCGGAAGTGCACGTACCCGGATCGGCCCTGCCGGCATCCGGACAAGTTGTATCCGTCGATGGAGGCGTACGGCCTTCTGGTGAGCGATATCTGCATCCGGAGCGGGCTGAAGTACAACTACGGGCCTCAGACGATGACGTATACCTCCTGCATCCTGGTCAGAGAGACCGGAGCGGGGTGTGAGGAATGATAAAACCAAACGATGGGAGGATTCAGAGATGATGACGCCGAAAGAGATCTTCCTGGAACTGCTGAAGCCGGACGGCAAGCCGGAGCGGCAGCTCGTCCAGTATGAAGCGCTTCAGATGGTGCTCGGTGACCCGATCGGCCGCTACCTGCACCAGGGCCGCCGGCCGGGCGCGACCATCACCGATCATTGGGGGACGGTCATCGAATGGCCGGCCGACGCAGCGGGTTCGATGCCGCTCGTGACGGAAGAGAACAAAGTGATCAAGGACATCACGCGCTGGCGGGACTACGTTCACGCGCCGGATATCCCGGCGAATTGCAGCGATCCGGAAGCCTGGGAGAAGTGCCGCGCCAAGGCCCGCGAGCGCGCGGGCGATGAACGCCTGATCACGGGCTTCATGGGGACCGGGATCTTCGAGCAGTGCCACTTCCTGATGCCGTTCCAGGAGGTCCTCACAAACCTCTACGATCACCCGAAGGAGATGCACGAG
>CAYLSR010000074.1:0-7030 GCA_964385855.1 uncultured Mogibacterium sp. | reverse complement strand
GTAATTATACTAGGTGGTCCGCTCGGAAAAATTTTTAAGCGTTACGTTAAATATTGCCAAGCAGTTCTTCGTTGCCCTTGTTGACCGCGAAAGCCATCTCCGCCGGATCGATCACGGATTCGATCTGTTTGATGTCTTCGTTCTGCAGATCATAGTAGAGCGCGACCGGTGCGTCGATCACGACCGCATCAACGTCGCCGTTCTGCAACTGCAGGATGCAGGCCGTCGTCTGGTTGAGGATGACGGCTTCCTTGATCTTGCCGTCCGCAGCCAGCTGCTGGACGTATTCGCCTTCCGTCGTGCCAATCTGTGCGGCGACCTTCATCTCCGGCGTCAGATCGCTGTCGCTGTTGATCGTGTCATTGTCCGCCTTGACGAGGATGACCTTGCCGCTGTCGAAGTACGAGTCGGAGAAGTCGACGACTTCCGCGCGGTCCGGCATGACGTTCATCGCAGCCGCAATGATGTCGCAGTTGCCTGCCTGCACGGCCGGGATGAGCGCGTCGAATTCAAACGCCTGGTACTCGACCTTGAAACCCTGATCCTCCGCAATCGCGTCGAGCAGGTCCATGTCGAAGCCGATGATGTTGCCGTCCTCGTCCGTGCTGTCAAACGGCGGGTAGGTCGGCTCGGTGCCGGCGATGTAGGTGACGACTTCCTCTTCGGCGTCCGACCCGCCGCCGCATCCTGCGAGCAGGCCGAGCGCGAGCAGTGCGATGACGGCGAGGGCCATCAGTTTGATTGTCTTTTTCATGAGTGATTCCTCCTTATGATGATGTTTAATTATTGATGATTGTCAGCGGCGCCGGACGCTCCGGCTTTCTTTTCTCTGGCCTTGGTCAGGAAGGACATCGTATCCAGCATGAGCTGTGCGGCCATCATGGACGTCATGTCGTTCGTGTCGTTCGGTGGGGAGACCTCGGCGACGTCGAACCCGACGATCTCGCCTTTGTACGCGACCGCTTCGATAATCGCGCTGGCTTCCTCGTAGAGGAGCCCGTACGGGACCGGAGAACCGGTACCGTTGGCGATGGACGGATCGAGTCCGTCGATGTCGAAGGTGATGTAGTAGTGGCTCGCTTCCGGGATCTTTGAGATCGCGTACGCGGTGCCTTTGGTCCGCACGTCGTGCGAGGTGAGGATGGTGCTGCCGTAGGCTCTCGCGTCCTGGAAGTCCTGATACTGCGAACTGCCGATCCCGCGGATGCCGATCTGCATCAGCTTGCCGATGTGCGGCATCTCGGACGCTCTTCGCATCGGGCTGCCCGGGCCTTCGAGGATCCCGTGCGGCGCCTTGGAGAAATCCAGATGCGCGTCGAACTGGATCACGCACAGATCTTCATAGGCGTCGTACGCCCGCAGGATGGAAGTCGTCATCGCGTGATCGCCGCCGATGGTGAACGGGACCGCGCCTTTCTCGAGGATCAGGCGGATCGCGGCTTCGCAGTTCCGAAAGCTCTGCTCATAGAGCGTATGCAGTACATCGATGTCGCCGCAGTCGACGATCTTCCAGGGTTCTCCAAGGAAGAACTCGTCCCGGATCGGGTCGTACCAGCCTTCGTGTGCATAGCAGTTGAGCTTGGACGCCATCCGGACGCCGTTCGGGCCGTACCGTGCTCCGGTCTTGACAGAGGTCCCCATGTCGTACGGCATGCCGATCACGGCGATGTCCGCGTCCAGCTGATGCAGGTCCGGGCAGTACGGCGCCATCAGGAACGTCGGGATGCCGACGAACGGGTTGCGCATCGGCTCCTGTTCGGCGGTAAAAGGTCTGTTGATGATTTCCATAAATAAAAGAATCTCCTTCAAATGATGATGCCAACAGCTGTATTATAAGACCGGGGAAAGCTCAGGTCAAGTATATTTATTAGAAAATTAATGTAAATATTCATACTTGCTTTCGATACCCCGTTTAAAGTGCAACTTTCATCCTGACGCGGAACATGCTATACTAGAGTGAACGAGGAGCTTCCATGAAACAGCGCACGTATCTCGCGATCGACCTGAAATCCTTCTACGCTTCCGTAGAATGCATGGACCGGGGACTCGATCCGCTGACGACCCATCTGGTGGTCGCGGACGCCTCCCGGACGGAAAAGACGATCTGCCTTGCAGTGACCCCGAGTCTCAAGAAATATGGGATCTCCGGACGCGCAAGGCTGTTTGAAGTGGTGCAGGAGGTACGCAGGATCAATGCGGAGCGGCTCCGCAGGAACGGCGGCAGATCGTTTACCGGAAAATCCTCGGACGCGGACGCGCTGGCGAAGGACCCTTCGCTGGAACTCGATTACATCACCGCCGTCCCGCGGATGGCGGAATACATGAAGAAGAGCGCCGAGATCTATCAGATCTACCTGCGGTACGTTTCGCCGGACGATATCCATGTATATTCGATCGACGAGGTCTTCATCGACGTGACCGATTACCTGAAGGTCTACCGGATGTCCGCGCGGGCGCTGGCGACCCGGATGATCCATGAGGTGCTGGAGGAGACCAGCATCACGGCGACAGCCGGGATCGGAACCAACCTCTATCTGGCGAAGGTCGCGATGGACATTCTGGCCAAGCACGCGGAGCCGGATGAGCGGGGCGTACGGATCGCGGAGCTCGACGAGCGGAACTACCGGCGGGAACTCTGGACGCACGAGCCGCTGAGGGACTTCTGGCGGGTCGGACGAGGATATGAGCGGAAGCTCTACAGCCACGGGCTCTACACGATGGGAGATATCGCCCGCTGCTCGCTGGGAAAGCCGGGGGAGTACTACAACGCGGATCTGCTGTTCAAGCTCTTCGGGATCAACGCGGAGCTTTTGATCGACCACGCCTGGGGCGTGGAACCCTGCACGATTCGGGAGATCAAGGCCTACCGCCCGCAGTCGAACAGCCTGAGCGCGGGCCAGGTGCTGCACTGCCCGTACGAGCACGAGAAGGCCGCGATCATCGTCCGCGAGATGGCGGACCGGATGGCACTCGATCTCGTGGAGAAAAAACTGCTGACGGATCAGGCGGTCCTGACGGTCAGCTATGACATCGAAAACCTGACGGACCCCGTCCGGCGCGCGCAGTACCACGGTCCGGTCACGACGGACTATTACGGCAGGAAGGCGCCGCAGCACGCGCACGGGACGGCGAATCTGGGCGGATGGACTTCCTCGACCCGAAGGATCGTGGAGGCGGTGATGCAGCTCTACGAGGAGATCACGGACCCGGTGCTGCTGGTCCGCAGGATCAACCTGACGGTCAATCACGTGATCCCGGAGGCTGAGAAGCCGGCGGTCGAGGGGCCGAAACAGCTCAGCATCTTTGATCTGGCGGTGCCGGAGGAAGTGACGGAGGAGCGCAAGAGCCGCAAAGATCACGATGAGTCAAGAGAACGGGATCTTCAGGACGCGCTCCTGTCGATCCAGAAGAAATACGGCAGGAACTCGATCCTCAAGGGAACGAGCTACGAAGAGGGCGCGACGAGCCGGGACCGCAATCAGCAGATCGGAGGGCACAAAGCGTGAAGAGGAATGATGTGGATCGCACCGGGAATGCCGGATCCGCGCGGGAAAGCAGCCCGTGGGAGCGGAGCCGGCGGGACCCTGCCCGGTATGATGATATGATGGAACTCAGTCCGCCCGAGCTGCCCGGTCATCCGAGGATGCCGATGCGGGACCGCGCCGCGCAGTTCGCGCCGTTCGCCGCGCTGACCGGCTTCGAGGAGGTCATCCGCGAGGCGGCTGCGGAGAGCGAGAAGGAGAATGAATAGATGAGACGATGGATGACGGGACTGCTGGTCCTCCTGCTGACCGCAGCCCTGCTGCCGCTGTCCGGCTGCGGCCGGTCCGGCGGCGCGAAGCAGGGGGAGGACGCGGAGTTCGTGCTCACCGAGGTGGAGATCACGGACGAGGAGCTCGCGGAGGCGGTCGGCGTCTACGAGCGCGCCGCAAAGAAGTACGACGAGAAGCAGGAGAGCGAGACCAAGTGGTCGACCGAAGGGATGACCCGGATCTACGTGGCGGACTGCAAGTCGCACGCGACGGTCTTCTACGCGGACCGGACGCACGTGCTGGCGCTCAACTACTTCTACGACAAGGCGAGCGGGCAGTACTACTACGCGTATTCGGTGAGCGCGCGGCTGACCAAAAAGGGCATGAAGCAGAAAGTCACCGGTCAGGTCCCGGTGTACAACAACCTCCCGGAGAACATCACGGCGAGCAGGCGGTCGGACTGGTGGGTCAGCAGCAGCGTTTCAAAGCTGGAACGCCTGTACAAGGGCCGGGAAGTCAACGCGCGGATCGAGCTGAGGAACGCCAAAGGGGTGACCTACTGGTTCTACTGCCAGGATGAAGCCTGAAGGCGAAGAAAGCGGAACCGCAGCGGAGCGCTGCGGTGAAGAGGACGGGAAGAAGCTATGAGTATCACAAAAGAAATCCAGCAGGAGATGTTTCGGGACTGCGGGACGCCGGAGCATGTACAGCTGCACTGCAATGAGGTCGCCCGGGTGGCGAAGAAGATCGCGGAAGCGCTGAACAGAAACGGGTATCATCTGGATGTGGACCGGATCTACGGGGCCGCGCTCGTGCACGACGTCCTGCGGGTCGAGCGGGAGCACGACCGCGTGGGCGCGGAGTACCTGATCGCGCACGGCTATCCGGAAGAGGCGGAGCTCGTACGGCACCACATGAAATACTATCCGTTCAGCGAGATCGAGGACCTCAAGGAGATCGACATCCTTTGCCTGGCGGACCGGACCGTCCGCGAGCACGAATTCGTCGGGATCGACCTCAGGATGGACTATCTCCTGCAGAAGCCGGGGTTCCCGGCGGAGAAAAAACCGTATATCGAGGAAGCCAGACAAAAGGGCCGGGCGTTCATCCACGCGGTCGAGGGGAAGATCGGGATGCCGCTCGAAGAGCTCATGAAGGAATAGATCATTTGTTGAAAAGGAGGGACTATGAACAGAATCATTCGGGACGCATCGCTAGCGGAGGATCCGAGGCGGATCGGGATCCTGGACGTCCGGTATCCGGACAGGAGCGAGTGGGATCTGCCGGCCTATGAGGCGATGCTGGCCGCGGAGCTTGAAAAGATCCGCGAAGAGGGAAAAGCCTAAGTAGTGGAGGAGCACGATGTTTTAGGGTTAAGAAGATATGGAAAAGCATTGATTGTGGATCTCTCAGGTGGGATTTCAATGATGGTGCATCTACGGATGACAGGACAGCTAGTATGGGATAATACCTCTGATAAAAAAGTATTGCAGCAGGAAAATTTGGGCGTAGCTTTTGGAGCAGAAAATAGTGGACTCATAAGTGCGTCAGTAGAAAAGTGTACACATGCTTTTGCGGGAGGACATCCGTCGGATACGTTTTTTGATGAGCTACCAAATAAACAGACACGTGTAGTTATCAAAATGAATGATGGGACACTTTACTTTAATGATCAGCGAAAATTTGGTTTTATAAAAGTGATGCCAACAGCAGAAGTGGAGCAAGATAAGTTTATCGCGAGCTTGGCGCCAGAACCATGGAAGTGTGATGCTGAAAAGATATATCAGGTTTTCCAGAGGAAGAAGAATTCTCCGATTAAAGCAGTAATATTAGATCAGAAAGTAATAGCAGGGATTGGCAATATTTATGACGATGAAGCGCTTTTTTATGCAGGTATTCATCCAGAGAGAAAAGCAGGGAGTTTGAGTCTAAATGAGGTAAAGAAGCTGCTTGAAGGAGCATGCAAGTCGATGGATGCTTCGATAAATGCTGGTGGCTCAACGATGGCAACGTATGTAAGAGCGGATGGAACAAAGGGCGATTATCTAGAAAAGTTTGCGCAAGTATTTAGAAGGGAAGGACAACCTTGCTACAAGTGTGGCGTAGAAATTATAAAAATTAGGGTGGCGGGTAGAGGAACGCACATTTGTCCAAACTGTCAGAGGTTAGTAGCATGATATACGTTTTTTATGGAGACGATAGGGTAAAAATCCAGAGAGAAATTCAGAAGATTTTGGGTGAAGATTATGAAGTGTTTGAAGGTGAGACTTTAAAGCCGGCTGATATATATAATATATGTCAGGGAAATACATTGTTTGCTAGTGTTAGAAAAATATTGATTAAAGATTTGACACCGAGTAGAAAGACATCGGAAGAAAGTGCTGACGAGGACGCTGGTAAAGGAGCAAATGACAATAGCAACCCGACTGATTATTATGAAATTTTTGGGCAATTTGTGAACACGCGACATGAGATTGCGATTTGGGAAACGACAGTGTCGCAGAAAAAATCATATAAAGATTTTATTAAAAATAAAAAAGTAGAAGTAAAAAAGATTATGTTGCCAGAAATAGATAAATGGGCAACGTTTAAAATTTTTGATTTGGCATATCGTGACGGGAAAAAAGCGGTAAGCGAACTAAATAAGTTGATAGAAGAAATTAAGAATGGAGGGAAAGATATGGACCCTTATATGACGTTGGGAGCTTTTGCTAGCTCGGCGCTTAAAAAATTTGAAGCGCACCCTGGGAGAAAAGAAAAGAGAGTCCTTAAAGAACTCTCTAAACTGGATATACAGATGAAAACTACAACGATGAACCCTTGGGTGATTATTTCGTCTTTTTTGCTGCGGATTTCGCAGTGGTAGATTTCTTGGTGGTTCCTTTTGCCGCGGATTTGGTAGCTTTTGCGGTTTTTGCAGTAGTCTTTGAAGATGTTTTCTTAGCAGCTGGCTCTTTCTTGGTGCTTTTTGCCGTAGTAGTGTTTGCTGATTTTTTAGCGGAAGCTGGCTTAATATTGGCGGCTTTTGCGATTTTAGCAAGCGCAGCTTTACGGCGAGAAGCGGTATTTTTCTTGATTAAATCTTTTTTGACGGCTTTGTCGTACTCGGACTGAACCTTAGCAAGATTTTCTGCGGTAGGATGAGCCTTGAATTCTTTCAAAGCGGTCTTGATGGTTTTATTGATTTGCTTGTTGTGCTCGGTGCGCTTTTCTGACTGTCGAGAGGCTTTTTTAGCAGATTTAATAATCGGCATTAGTAGTTTCCTATATAGTTATTT
>CAYLSR010000073.1:0-7051 GCA_964385855.1 uncultured Mogibacterium sp. | reverse complement strand
ACTACTACATTTCTCTTAGGAAGTGTTGTATTAAGGAGGTGCACCGCCGTCCGCCGTTTTGGGTCCGCGGACAGCGGAGATAAGGTATTGATAAGGATGATGGCACGCTTCCTCTCTGAAGCAACTGTATTATACCGCAGCAGTCCACAAATTAAAAACAGTAAATATTTTGTATTCCAACAAGTATTTACTTGTGATATAATGTGAGAAATGAGACCGGCAAAGGCCGTCCGGAGGTCAAAAGCCTTCCGGCGCCCGCCGGGCACTACAGGGGTTCTGTATGACGAACGGCGAACTGGCTTTCCTCGCACTGGCGGAGGAGCTCAATTTCACACGGGCAGCAGAACGCATCTACATGTCCCAGCAGGGGCTCAGCGATCACATCCGCCGGCTGGAGCAGGAGTACGAGACCACGCTCGTCACGCGCAGACCGCGCGTCGAGCTGACCGCATCCGGCAGCGCGCTGTACAGAATGCTGACGGAAAAGAACGCGATGGAGAAGGATCTGCAGCGAATGATCCGGGATATCGATCACGGTGACGTGGGCACGGTATCGGTCGGGATCTCCACTTCGCGTGTCCGCGTCTTCGCGAGCGACATCCTCCAGCGGTTCCACGAAAGCCACCCGCGCGTCCGGGTCAACATCGTCTCGGAGCTGACGGTGACGCTCCTCCAAATGCTCCGGCAGGGAGAGCTCGACCTCGTGGTCGGCGTCGAGCCGGAGCCGGACGAGGAATTCAGGATCGAGCCGATCTTTGAAGACCCGGTCTATTTCGCCGTGCCGGACCGGCTCGCGGCGGAGCGGACCGGCAGCGAGACCCGCGTGGACATCCGGAAGTACGCGGATCTCCCCTTCATCCGGGACCTGCAGGACAGCACGACCTGCAGCATGATCGACCGCTTTCTGGCGCAGCAGAACATCTTCCTCAACAACCTCATCACCGTCAGCGACTACAACGTCCAGGCGGCGCTCTGCAACCGGCTGAATGCCGCGATGTTCTGCTCCCATTCCTTCGCCTTCTTCTCCGAGGGCGAGGTCGTGCGAAAAGGGCTCCGCGTCCTCGGGATCAAGGGGCTCCACCAGTCCGTGAGCATCTGCATGATCACGAGCGCAAACCGGACCTATCCCCGGTGCGTAACGGAATTCGAGGCGGTCGTCCGCGATTCCCTGCACCGGTTCAGCGAAAGGAATCTCCATGAATGATCTCATGACCGCCGCGGGCGAACGCCTGCTCCGGCAATACAAAAAAGAAGGCCCGGCGTTCACGCCGTGGCAGGAATACCCGCGGCCGCAGCTGCGCCGCGAGCAGTGGCTCAACCTGAACGGGGAATGGGAATTCACCGTGACGGCAGATGAACGGATGCCGGCCGGCTATGACGAGAAGATCCTGCTCCCGTTCGCCCCGCAGTCCCGGCTCTCCGGGATCCGCCGGGAGATCCCGGACGACAGCTGGCTGTGGTACCGCCGCAGGATCGTCTTCCCGGAGGGGTTCCGGAAGGACAGGGTCCTGCTTCACATCGGCGCGGCCGATCAGGAGACGGTGGTCTACGTCAACGGGACGCCGGTCGGCGAACCGCACCACGGCGGCTATACGCCGATCGACCTCGATATCACCGACGCGCTCTATTACGACACGGTCAACACGCTCGTCATCCGGGTGCACGACTGCCTGGCGGACACCTCGTATCCGTACGGCAAGCAGTCGCTTCGCCGGGGCGGCATGTGGTACACGCCGGTCTCCGGCATCTGGCAGACGGTCTGGATGGAGAGCGTGCCGCAGGACTACATCCGCGGGCTGACGATCCGGACGGGGATGGATCACGCCGAGATCCGGCTGGAAGGCGTGACGGAAGGCTTGCTGGAACTGCTGGACGCCTGGGATCCGGAGGGGTTCTTCGAGATCCAAAACGGCTTCGTGCGCATCGACTTCCCGGAGCCGCACCGCTGGACGCCGGAAGATCCGTACCTCTACCGCTTCCGGATCACCGCCGGCGAGGATGAGATCACCTCGTATTTCGCGCTCCGGACCTGCGGCATCCGCTACTTCAGGGGCGTCCCCCGCCTGTGCCTGAACGAAGAGCCGCGGTTCTTCCACGGGCTTCTCGATCAGGGCTACTGGAGCGACGGCCTCTATACGCCGGCCTCCCCGTCCTGCTACGAGGAGGACATCCGCCGGATGAAGGCGCTGGGCTTCAACACCCTCCGGAAGCACCTCAAGGTCGAACCGGACCTCTTCTACTACTACTGCGACCGGCTCGGGATGTTCGTCTTCCAGGACATGGTCAACAACGGCACTTACTCGTTCCTGCACGATACCGCGCTGCCGACGGCTGGCAGGACGCGGCTTGCCGCCGGTGAGGAACGTCCGGGGCGCAAGGAGCCGGATCCTCACAGGGACGGCGCCTCCTACGTCGGGGAAAAGCTGACGCGGCAGCGTTTCATCCAAAGCATGACCGAGACGGTCCTCAAGCTTCGGAATTTTCCGTGCATCTGCTGCTGGACGATCTTCAACGAAGGCTGGGGGCAGTTCGAGAGCACCCGGATGTACCGCAGGCTCCGCACGCTGGACGACTCCCGCTGGATCGATACGGCTTCCGGCTGGTTCTCCGGCGGGGAGACCGACCTCGAGAGCCGGCACATCTACTTCCGGAAGCTCCGGGCGCCGGGCCGTCAGACCACCGGCGCGCCGCAGACGGATGCCGTCCGCAAGCGGCCGTTCAGCCGCGCGAAGGTGCGCTCCGTCACCGATATCCCGTACTACGACCGCCCGGACAGCTACACGCTGGCCCTCGGGCCGAAGCCGTTCATCCTGAGCGAGTTCGGCGGATACGTCTGGAAGCCGGAAGGCCACTGCTTCGACCCGTCCGCCTCCTACGGATACGGGAAGTATAAAGACCGCGCGTCATATGTGGCCGCGCTGCGGGATCTCTACCTCACGCAGCTCCTGCCGCTCCTGCCGCAGGGGCTCTGCGCCGCGATCTACACGCAGGTCTCGGACGTCGAAGACGAGACCAACGGCCTCCTGAGCTACGACCGGAAGGTCCGAAAGGTCCTCCCGGAGGAGTTTCTGGACATCTCCGAGCAGCTGAAGCTGTAATAGCAAAAGAGGATCTGCCGGCGCCATGCCGGGCAGATCCCCCTATCAAATCGTTAACCGGACCGGCAGTCATCGGCGGGCATTCTCTCTCTCCCGCTCGCAGGATGACTGCCGGTTTTATTTGCTTCCGGATTATTCCGGCCAGGTGACCGATTCGATCTCCGGATGCAGCTTGCGGATCGACTGCTCGAAGGCCTCCTGGGCTTCCTCAAGCTCCGCTTCCTCCGTGAAATACGGGAGGAAGGCGCTCCGCAGCCTGTTGTTGATGTCCTGGTCGTACGCGCCGCCCTGCGTCATCTCGACCGCTGAGGCGGCCGCGTCAAGCACCGCGAAGGTCTCCTGACCGCCGAAGAATTCGTCCCCTTCATCGCCCTCGATCAGCTCCTGTACGAGGCTCTTGCTGTTGACGAAGTCCCCTTCTTCGATCGCGAGGGTTTTGAGGACCGCTGGATCCGTCGTCATGGTGGTCATGATCTCCGCGTCAAGCGCCGCGTCAGAGGTGCCGTTCGCCGCGAGGATCCACATCCCGCCGCGGGTCCAGCCCGCCGGGCCCTGACAGAGCCCGAAATCGCCGGACACGCCGTTCTTCCGGAGCGCGCTGAATTCGCTGACCGTGAGCGGCCACAGGAACACGTCGGATTCTTCCCCCATGTCCTCGTTCCAGGCCGCGGAATTCCGCTTGTTGCCCTTGACGTTGCCCTCGTCGGCAAGCTCTTTGATCAGCTCGGCCCACTTCAGGATGCCGTCGTCGACCTTGAGCGTCTTGCCGTCCTGAACGTACGGCTCCTTGAGGTTGCAGCTGAACGCCTGGAAGACGTCATCGTAGGCGGACAGCATCGTATAGCGGTTCATATCGACCTGCACCGCGGTCTCCTCGAAGTTGGTCCAGTCCTTTAAAGCTTCCTGCACGTTTTCCGGATCGTCGGTCTTGAGGACCGCCTCGGCGATCGAGCGGCGGTAGACCATCAGCCCCGGATCCGCCAGCCACGTGACGCCCTTGACCTTTCCGTCCGCGTCCGTCATGACCTGGCGCGTATAGGCATACTGATCGTCCGGGTCGTTTTCGACCCCAATCTCCCCGATATCGAGCGACACGTCGGAGTTGACGTATTTGCAGGCCGGTCCGGCTTTGACCAGGAACAGATCCACGGTGGCCGGCGAGGTCCCGTCCGCCTGCTTCGCCAGCGCCTGATCCAGCTCTTTCTGGTAGTCGCCTTCGTCTACGATCACCCACTGAATGACCGTCCCGTCCTCCATCGTCGTAGCGGAACCGTCTCCTTCCACTCTGACGACGCCCGGATAGTAGTCATTGAACCGGTCCCGGAAATCCGCGTTCCAGCTCCAGATGTACAGCGTCTTTCCGTCCGCCGCACCGGCAGCGGCGCCGGAAGCCTGCGCTTCCTCCCCGGTGCAGCCGGTCATCATGCCGATCATCAGCAGCGAGAGCAGCACGGCGAATAACGTTCTCGCCAATTTGTTATCTTTCCTCATAGAACCTCCTGACGGATCCCGTGCCCTGCGGACTGCCGGCATCGTTCTCCTCTTCAGCCTTTTTCCTTCTTACATATTATATTATTCCACCCGGAGCGCCGTCACCGGGTCGCTCTTGGCCGCCTTGCGGGACGGGATGATCCCACCGATCAGCGTCAGGATGACGCTGAGGATGACCAGCGCGACGCCCGCGGCCGCCGGCATCGCGGCGACGACATTCGCGGTCGTCAGCGAGTGGATGATCGCGTTGATCGGGATCAGCAGCAGCAGGGACACGACCACACCGATCAGCCCGGCCAGCCCGCCGATGATAAACGTCTCCGCGTTGAAGACCTCGGAGATGTTGCGCTTGGACGCGCCGATCGCGCGCAGGATGCCGATCTCCTTGCGGCGCTCCAGCACGCTGATGTAGGTGATGACGCCGATCATGATCGACGAAACGATGAGCGAGATCGAGACGAACGCGATGAGGACGTAGCTGATCGCGTCGATGATGTCCGTCACGGAGCCCATCAGCGCCGCGACGAAGTCCGTGTAGATGATGACCTTGTCATCTTCGCCCGTTTCCTTCATGCGGTCGTTGTAGCCGTCCAGGATCGCCTTGACTTCGTTCTTGCTCTCGAAGTCGATCGGATAGATGTCGATCTCGATCGGATCGTTGAAATCGCAGTATCCGAAGTTGTTCATATTGCTGTCGTAGGAGTTGGCGTCCGTCGTCATCAGCGCGAGGATGAGTTCGGAAAGTTCCTCCTCCGTCATGTTCATCCCGAGCGCGTCCGCGAACGCGTCCGCGTCAAAGGAGAACGCGTTTGACAGATCGATCGAGGACAGGTTGCTCTCGACCTGGCGCCCCATCTCCTCCATCATGGCCATGACCATGGCCGCGGTCATCTGCTGCATGTTGGCGGAATAGCCGCCCATCACCTCGGCAAGCGCCGCGTTCAGCGCGTCGTAGTTGATGCTCTTGCCGATCTCCTCGTTGAGGAGCTGCTGCCCTTCTTCCGTGCTCATATAACCGAGGAACGACGCCTGGAACGCGTCCGGATCCGGCACGTCGTGGTTCTTGGCGTAGGCCTTGTAGCCGTCCGCCAGCGCGTTCGCGATCGCGGAAGCCTCGTCGTCGGAGATCGAAAGCTTCGACAGGATCTTCTCTTCGATCGCGCTCTTTGCGTTTTCGACCGCCGCGGATGACGGTGCGCTGCTCAGATAGTCGCTGAACGTGCCCTTCACCAGCGCGACGACCGCGGAGGCATCCGACAGGTCCTGACCCTCGAAGACGCTGCTGTGGTCGCTCAGGTAGTCACCGAAGTCCCGGATGACCGTGTCGGCGAAGTCCTCGAAGGCCCCGTCGCTGTCGTCCAGCCCTTCCGTCACCGCCCGCCGCAGGATCGGCGTCAGGTTCTCTTTGAGGATCTGCTTCGCGCCGTCGGTCTTGAGATATTCGCTGAACGCCTCGTTCAGGTTGGCGTAGTCGGTCTTCGGATTCGCCGCGGCATACGCCATGTACGACGTGAAGATGTTCGTGTACATCTCCTGTGCGCGTTCCTCGGTATAGCCGGACATCGCCGCCGTCAGCAGCTTGGTGATGTCCTCCTGCGACAGGGACGGCATCGCGGCCGCCATCGCGTCGCTGCCGGCCATGCTGCTCATGTCCATATTGCTCATGTCGAGCCCGCTGAACGCGTTTGCGAGGCCGTCAAAGGCGCTGGTGTCGAAGTTGAAGGCGTTCTGCAGCGCGTCGGTGTCCACCTCGAACAGGTCATCCATGTTCATTCCGTCCCCGGCTTCGCCGAACGGTTTGCCGGTGATGACGTTGGTCTCCCTGTCCGCCAGCTGGGCCTTCACGATCTCGCTGTCACCGGCGACCGCCGCCACATGACGCAGCAGATCCGGCGTGTAATAGATGTCCTCCTCGAGCGAGGTGACCTTCACGCCTTCCTTCGGGCGGATGACGCCGACGATGGTGAGATCCTCGCTGTTGTAGGCGAGGTTGGCCATGAACTCCTTGTCGTCGGTCTTCTGCGTCCAGACGCCCTGACCTGAATTGTAACTGTAGGTGTCGACGGCGTTGACGAGCTTGAACTTCACGCCGAGGAACCGCTCGTATTCGATGGACAGCGGGTCCTCACGCTCCACCTTGATCTCCTCGCCCTTGCGGAACGCCTCCGTCCGCTCGTCGAGCTCCCGGACGTCCTTGAAGCGCATCGCGTAGAGCGCGAGATCCGTCAGCGACCCGTACTGGGTCAGGACCACGATGCATTCGTCATACCGCTCCGGCCACCGGCCCGCCTTGAGCTCATACTGGTCTTTGTACAGCTGCTCGTTTTCCGGCAGGCAGTGGAACACGTTATAGTTGCTCGCCATCGCGAACAGGCTGCTCGAACCGGTGTAGCCGATCCCCATCGCCTGACTCGTCTGATCCGGATGCACCTGCCGGGCGTTGCTCCCGTCCAGCGAGTAGA
>CAYLSR010000072.1:0-7051 GCA_964385855.1 uncultured Mogibacterium sp. | reverse complement strand
GGAGCCGTACAATATCAGGAGCACGAATTTCGATAAGATCATGGAGATCTGAAGGGGACCGGACCATGCAACCATACAGGCACACCGTACAGTATTACGAAACTGACCGGATGGGGATCACCCATCATTCCAACTACGTCCGCTGGATGGAGGAGGCGCGGATCGACTTTCTGGCGCAGATCGGGTGGGACTACGCGAAGCTGGAGGAGTTGGGCGTCCTCTCGCCGGTGCTCGGGATCGACTGCAGGTACCGTGCGTCGACGACGTTCGCGGATGTCGTGACGATCGTCGTTGCGGTTGAGGAGCTGAAGCCGGTCCGGCTCAAGCTCAGCTACAATATGACTGGCGAGGACGGGAAGGTCGTGTGCGAAAGCCACTCGGAGCACTGTTTTGTCAGCGCGGAGGGCCGGCCGGTCCGGCTGAACCGGACGCTGCCGGAGTTCTACGAGGCGCTCCGGAAGGTCGCACGCCGTTTTGAATGATTTGGGGAGGACAGAGATGAAGAGGATCGAACCGCAGTACGTCTACAGGAATTTTCCGACGGATCCGGCGTACACGCCGTCGCATTACGTCGCGCTCAAATTCGGGGAACCGGGGGAGCGCCTGTTCGGGCAGATCCTCGTGCCGGACGGACGGTACGAGGCACCGCGCCCGTGCGTGTTGCTGTGGCACGGGTTCCCGGGCGCGGTCACCATGGATGATCTGGCGCACGCGCTGTGCCGGGCAGGATGCGTGGCGGTCGTCGCGCACTATCGCGGCGCGTGGGGAAGCGAGGGGAAGTATCTGCTGTCTCACGTCATCGAGGACGCGCTGCGCCTCACGATGTACATGCATGATGAGGGACCGGCGCTCTACAACGTAGACCCGGACGCGGTCTTCCTGTTCGGGCACAGCATGGGGACCTGCGCATCCATCAACGCCGCGCGGAAGCTTCCGTGGCTGCGCGGGCTGATCCTGGCTGCGCCGTACGATCCGGGCGTGCACATCGACCGCGATGACGCGGCGCCGTTCATTTCGCTGATGCAGTATGGGGATGTCCTGAATTCGGACGGGATCGATGCGCTGATCGAAGACGGGCTGGCGCACCGGGACGAGCTGGCGTTTTCGGAGGCGTTCCCGTACATCAAAGACCGGAACGTGTTCCTCCTGTACGGGGAGCTCGACCGCCTGGCGCCGCCGGAAGAGATGGCAGAGCCGCTTTGGAAAGAGATCTGCGGGAACCGCGCAGGCGAGCCGGCCCGCGTCATGCTCGCGGAGGATACGGCTGCAGAGGGGTTTGAAGATCCGCTTCAGCTCCTGAAGGGTTATCCGGACGCGCACGGACTGTACGGATGCCGCACGGAAGTCGCGAGGGACGCGGCGGAGTTCATCCGGCTGTGCCTCGGGGAGTAGCGGTTCCGGGCGCGGTCAGGCGTCCTTCTGCAGCATCGGGCCGAAGAGATGCACGTTGAAGAAGTCGATCATCGGGCCCATCATGAACGCGGAGATGATCGTCCCGATCCCGACGACGGCCAGGAGGCCGCTCCGCGCTTCGCCGGACAAAAGGAACAGCGCAACGCCGAGCACGACGCAGGTGAGGTCGGTCAGGATGCGGACGAATTTGAATTTGCCGATCCCCCAGGTCTCCGAGATGATCAGCGCGATGGCGTCGTACGTCGAGACGCCCATATTTGCCGTGAAGTACAGGGACGCGGCGAGGCAGGCGATCCCGACGCCGACCGCCAGGTAGAGGATGCGGACGCCGAGGGACGGATCCGGGAGGACCGCCGCGAGGAGATCCACGCCGAACTGAACGATGTAGCCCAGCAAGAAGAGGTTGATGAGCGTGCCGAGGCCGATCCGCTTCCGGTCGAAGACCAGGCTGAAAATCAGCAGGACCGCGTTGACGATCACGTAGAGGGTGCCGTACCGGATCGGGATCACCGCGTCCAGGCCGCTCATCAGTGCCTGAAAGGGATCCACGCCGAAGATGGCGGATTTGAAAAAGCTGACCGCGACGCCGGAAAGCACGACGCCGACGACGCACATGATGACTCTCTTTTTGAATAACTTATCCATCTGACTCTCCTGGGGGTCGTTATTTTTTTTGCTGCGGTCATGCGCGGGCGCGCACCGCTGCTGCGATCGAGACGCCGACGCGCGGGTTGTACGGGATCAGCGTCGCCTGCACGGCGTGGTACAGGTCGGATTTGCCCGGCCAGACGGTGCCGATCACCTGATTCTTTCGGTCCAGCTGATGATACCACGAGCCGTGCGCGTGGTCCAGCATGTTCCGGTCCAGATACTGCAGGAATTTTGCATAGTCTTCGCTGTAGCGGAGGCCGCCGGTCACCCGGTACAGGACGGCCGAGGTGTTGATGGCTTCCGCGAGCGTCCAGTGCATCCGGTCGTGAACGACCGGCTTGCCCGACCAGTCCGTCGTGTAGACGAGCCCCGGCGCGCCGTCGCAGGCCCAGGCGTCCGAGATGGCCCGGTCGTAGAGCTTTGCTGCGGCTTCGGTCAGTGAGGTCGGATCGTCCTCGTCCTGCGCGGCCGCCGCGTACTGCAGGATGAGCCGAGCCCATTCGATCCCGTGGCCCGGCGTCGCGCCGTACGGCTTGAACGGGTCGTCCGGACGGTCTTTGTTGCAGTCGAGGTCCGACTGCCAGTCTTGCGTGAAGTGTTCCGGGATCCGCCAGCCGTTGGCTTCCGCCCAGCCGGTCACGCGGCGGATGATCCGGCCGGCTCTTTTCAGATAAACCGGATTTCCGGTCGCATCCCAAACGGCGAGGAAGGCTTCGACGGAGTGCATGTTGGCGTTGAGCCCGCGGTAGTCGTCGAGCTTCATGAAGCCGGTATCCCAGGTGTCCGCGGCCAGCCCGGCTTCCTCGTCCCAGAAGAACCGGTCGTAGACGGCCAGGGCTTCCCGCAGGAGCGCTTCCGCGCCCGGAATGCCGGCCAGGTACGCCGACGAAGCGGCCAGAATCACGAAGGCGTGCGCGTAGCACTGCTTGCCCGGAAGGATCTGCCCGTCCGCCGCGATGCCGGCGAACCACCCGCCGTGTTCGGTATCTCGCAGCTCTCCGAGGAGGCCCCGGACCGCCTGCTCCGCGAGCGCGCGGCAGTCCGCAAAGGGCAGGCCTGCGGGCGTCGGTTCGTCTTGCTTCAACATCGCCGCCAGGCTGTAGACGTGCGCCATGCGGCTCGTGATCCAGGTCTCGCGCGGCCTGTTGGTCCACGGCGTGCCGTCGTCGCCCAGATAGTAGGAGGAACCGGCCGGGGAAGGGAACTGCCGGCCGAAGCGGAGGAGGTCTTCGCGGATCTCCCGCAGGAAGGCCTGATTTTTTTCTGTTTCAATCCGGTATTTGCTGCTGTCCATGTTGTGGATCCTTTCTCGGAATTCAACAGTAACAGTTTAGCAAAAGTCATAGGACTTTCGCAAGGAACTCTGCAAAAGTCCTATGACTTTTGGTATAATGACTGCGAAAACGGCATCACTTTTGAATTCAGCTGAGGCTATTATGGAATACACATTTGACGACTTCAAGGACAGGATCGTATTCGCGTTCAGCACGCGGAACGGCGGGGTGAGCGAGCCGCCGTACGACACGCTCAACCTGAGCTTTTCCATGGGCGACGACCCTGAAAAAGTGCGGAAAAACTACGAAATCTGGTGCGGCAGCCTGGGCGTCGACACGCGCAGCACGGTCCTGCTCGGACAGACGCACTCGGACCACGTGCTTCGGGTCGGCCGGGCGGACTGCGGGCGCGGGCTCTACCGGGACCGCATCCCGGACACGGACGCCATGGTGACCGACGAACCGGGCGTCGCGCTCGTGACGGGCCACGCGGACTGCGTCCCGGTCTACCTCTACGATCCGGTCCGACAGGCGATTGGCCTCGCGCACGCAGGCTGGCGTGGGACGGTGGCGGAAATCGCGGGCAAGACCGTCCGGAAGATGACAGAAGAATTCGGCACCGACCCCGCAAATCTCTGCGCGATGATCGGGCCGTGCATCTCCATGCGGTACTTCGAGTGCGACCGGGACGTGATCGACGCGATCAAAGCCATGTCGTTCGACGTCCTCGGGACCGGCGGGGAGGACGTCTGGTACTACGACGAAAACGCCGGGAAATACCACGTGTCGCTTTCGATGGTCAACCGGCTCGTGCTGGAGGCGGCCGGCGTCCCGGCGGACCACATCGACCTGCGGGATACCTGCACTTACGCGCACCCGGAGCTGTACTTTTCGCACCGGCGCGACGGAATGGCCCGCGGCGGCCAGCAGGCGCTGCTGATGCTGCGATAGCAAGATGCCCGGCCTCGGGGCCGGGCGGTTTCGCCTAAACGGCAGTTTTTTTCGCCTGCAGGCGACTGAGGAAGACAATGTAGAGGATTCGCCTCGCGGATCGGTTTCATCCTGACGATGGCCGCATTCTGCATCGGCATCGGGAACCTGTGGAAGTTCCCGTATGTTGTTGGCGCAAATGGAGGAGGAGCGTTTCTTTTGGTCTATCTGATCCTGGTCGTTGTGCTCGGCATCCCGCTGTTCATCATCGAGGTGACGCTGGGACGGGGCGCATCCTTTGTTATGATCTTTGGTGCTGAACCCTATCTGGCCACAATCGGCGGGATCCGGCTGTAGTGCTTCTCGATCAGCTCGCCCACCCGGGTGTGGTCGCCGGCTTTGACTGCGTTCAGGATCTGGCGGTGCTCCTCGATGATCGGCAGCCGCTCACCCTCCAGGAAGGAGTAGTCGTAGAGGACGACCAGATAGAAGATGTTTTCGATCTCGTCGTACATCTTGTTGAGGTGGGCGTTCCCGGTCGCGCGGACGAAGCTCGCGTCGAAGCGCATGGAAAGCCGGACGTATTTGTGACGTTCGCAGTCCTTGTACACGGCGGTCTGCGCTTCCAGCGCCTGCTCGAGCATTTCGATGAGGACGTCCTGCCGGCCGAGATCCATGGTGAGCGCGTAGGAGCCGTAGAGCAGGGCTTTCACGGACTGTTCGATGCTGAAAAACAGCTCCTGCGAGAAGGTCAGGACCCGGTACCCGGCGTTCGGGGTGATCTCGATGAGGCCGTCCCGTTCGAGCATGGAGAGCGCTTCCCGGATCGGGGAATTGCTCACGTTGAATTCCTTGGAAAGCGTCAGGATGTTGATCCGCTCTCCGAGCTCGATCTCGCCCTCCAGGATCCTGCTTTTGATGATATCGTAGACCTGTTCTTTAACGGGTTTTCTAACCAGATTCATTGTTATCTCCAATCCCTTTCCCCAAAGTGTTTATTGTGCACTAAACACGATTTCAGTTTACAGGAAAAGGACAGAAAAGTCAATAACGGATACGGCCGGCGTGTTATGTGATGCAAAGCCGTTGCGAAAAAAAGGGGGTTGACAGAACGGGGATCAGGGATATAATAGTAGCAGGGATCAATTATTGTGCACGATGCGTAAAGCGCAATCCGATTGTTACACGAACCGAACGAATAAGGAGAATCACGATGAGAACCATCAAAACACCGATGAAGGCGGAGGGGCTGACGTCCTTCCGGATCCAGTACGATTACAAGAAGGACCACTTCCGCATGGAGATGATGAAGGAGTGGGATCCGGACCTCGATTTTTCGAAGTACAACAAAGAGTTCTATATCCAGAGCCTCATGACGGATGAGGTCGTCTATTACAGCACCGCGCAGGTCGAGGAGATCTTCGCGAAGTACGGCCTGGCAGACTACCTGGCGGATATCAAGGCGCTGATCCGCAAGGGCCGGCACTTCGGCATCGAGGCGTATTACCACGCGGGCTACGACATTCTGTTCATGTCCAACCAGCACAGCCGCAAGCTGGGCCTCAACAACAAACTGCACGCCACGCTCTCCGGCGGTATCCGGAGGCACAACAAGGATGAAGAGGAGCTCGAAGTCATCATCGACGGCCTCAACCTGGGCCGCGGCATGAGCTTCAAGAACGTCGCGGGCAGGCTGTACATCGGCGGCTGCAAGCAGACCGTCACGATGGATCCGATCGATCTCGAGAACCTGCAGCACGTCGGCTTCATCGGCTTCTGCCTTGACCGGTGCCGCACGACGACCGGTCCGGACATGAATTTCCCGACGGAGCTCGCGGATGTGGAGAATGAGCACTTCTCAATGCAGTTCACGAGCGGCCCGAATTCGCCGCTGGGCGAGACCGGCATCCCGACCGCGTACGGCGTGTACAAGACGCTGAAGCAGGCCGTAAGGTACAAAGAAGGGACCGAGAGCCTCGCGGGCAAGACAGCGACGGTCGTCGGCCTCGGGGCGGTCGGCTGGTACATGGGCGAGCACCTGCTGACGGAAGTCGACAAGCTGTACGTCTCCGACCTCAACCCGGCCCGGGCCGAGCAGTTCAAGGCGGAGCACGAGGGCAACATCGAGTGCGTCCCGCTGGAGACCGCGTACTTCACCGAGTGCGATATCGTTTCGCCGTGCGCGATCGGCGGTATCCTGAGCGACGAGACGATCCCGAAGCTCAACTGCAAGTACGTCTGGGGTTCCTCCAACAACGGCCTCAAGGCCTCGAGCACCGAGGAGGAGATCCGCCTCGCGGAGATGCTCAAGGCGCGCGGCATCGTCTTCCAGGTCGAGTGGTGGCACAACACCGCCGGCGTCATCTGCGGACATCACGAGTACATGTACGGCAAGAATGCCACGCAGGAGGCGCTGTACGCGGACATCGACAGCAAGCTGCCGGGTTCGACCTACATGAACCTGAAGCAGGCCGACGAGCTCGGCATCACGCCGACCGAGAACGCTTACAGGCTGGTCAACGAGGTCATCTACGGCGACCAGACGTTTGAAGATCTGAACTGGTAAAAGGCGGGTCCGTCCGCACTGCCGGAAAGTATCCCAAAGCGCCGGAATCAGAGACCCGCGGGTCTCTGCAAGGGCCCGCGGGGGATACAATTGTCGGAAAATATCCCAAAACGCCGGAATCCGAGACCCGCGGGTCTCTGCAAGGACCCGCGGGGGATACAATTGGCGGAAAGTATCCCAAAACGCCGGAATCCGAGACCCGCGGGTCTCTGTATGA
>CAYLSR010000071.1:0-7157 GCA_964385855.1 uncultured Mogibacterium sp. | reverse complement strand
AGGAGGTCATCAGGCTCGACGAGACGGACGTCATCGGCAACCAGTCGCCGCTCGACTACATCGCGGCGATCCGAGACATCTACCTCCCGCTCATGACCGGCGCGGAGACGGTGATCATCCCGAAGAACGAGTTCGCCATGGGCGACCGGCTCTTCGGCACGCTCAACGAGTACGGCGTGACGACGATCTGCTGGAGTACCGCGGGCGTGGAACTGCCGGCGAAGCTCGGCGCCTTTGAGGATACGAAGCCGGAGCACCTCCGCAGGGTGGTCTTCTCCGGGTCCGTCATCTCGAGCAAATACCTGCGCGTCTGGCAGCAGAACCTGCCGGAGGTGACGTTCATCAACCAGTACGGGCCGACCGAAGCGACCGGTTCGTGCACGTATTACACCATCGATGAGGAAGTCCTGGACGACACCGTCCTGCCGATCGGCGTCCCGTACAAGCACTACGGCATCTGCCTGCTGACGGACGACGACCGGGCGGTCCCGCAGGGCGAAGTCGGCGAGATCTGCGTCACGGGCCCTGCCCTCGCGCTCGGCTACTACGGGCAGCCGGAGCTGACGGCGAAGTCCTTCATCCAGCATCCGCTCAACCCAAACTACGGGGAAAAGCTCTACAAGACCGGCGACCTCGGGCGCTTCCGCGAAGACGGTCAGCTTGAATTCCTGGGTCGCAAGGACCGTCAGGTCAAGCACATGGGGCACCGCATCGAGCTCGACGAGATCGAGCTCCACGCCCAGCAGGTCCCGGGCGTCGAGGAGTGCTGTGCGCTCTACGACAAGCCGAAGGCGCTGCTCTGGCTGTTCTACACCGGGCCGGCGGCGTCCAAGGAGATCATCCTGTATTTCCGGAAGAATCTCCCGGCGTTCATGGTCCCGCGCAAGCTCCAGCAGCTGGACGAGCTGCCGCGCCTCCCAAACGGCAAGAAGGACATGAAGGCCCTTCGCGAATATTTCGGTTCATAATGTCGGCCGGAAGGCCGCAAAACATAAATCATGGGGGTATGTCAACATGGAAGAATTAAGAGAGATCCTGGAGGAACTCCGCCCGGACCTGGATTTTGATGAGGAAAAAGCGCTGATCGACGACGGTCTGCTCGATTCCTTCGACATCATGTCGCTCGTCGGCTCCATCGACGAGGAGTTTGACATCAAGATCAAACCGGCCGACCTGGTCCCGGAGAATTTCAATTCGATCGAAGCCATCTGGGAACTGGTCCAGCGGCTCGAAGACGAATAAAGGAGTGCCTGATGACGATCGATTTCAAGGCGATTTCGGAACAGACGGGATCGCCGTCTTATATTTTCTCGGAAAAGCTCTTCCGGGAACGCGCCGAAAAGGTCAAGGCGGCCTTCGGTCCGGACGTGGACATCTGCTACTCGATCAAGGCGGGATCGTTCCTGCTTTCGATCCTGCCGGAGGTCTTCGCGAAGATCGAGGTCTGCAGCCCGGGAGAACTGGAGATCTGCAAGGCCCTTCACATGGACCCGGCCAAGATCATCTTCTCCGGCGTCAATAAATCGAGGGAAGACATCGACGAGGCGATCCGGTACGGTTCCGCCGTCCTGACCGCGGAAAGCCGCAACCACGTCCGCGACATCAACGCCAGCGCGCTGACGCACGGCATCGTCGCGGAGGTATTGCTGCGCCTGACCGGCGGCAGCCAGTTCGGCATGGACGCGGAGGAGGTCCTCGCGATCATTCGGGAACGCGACCAGTACCCGGGCATCCACATCCGCGGCATCCACTACTTCACCGGGACGCAGAAGCGCAAAGCCAAGCCGATCCTCAAGGAGCTCGCCACGCTCGAGGCGTTCCTCGGGCGGATCGAGGAGGAGACCGGCTACGCGGTCACCGACGCCGAGTACGGCACGGGGCTCGCGGTCGACTACTTCGCCGGCAGCATGGATGAGGCCGAAGCGCTGGAGATGGAGCGCCTCGCCTCCGTTTCGGACGCGATCCGGGCACTCGGGCAGAAGGTCCATGTCACGATCGAGATGGGCCGGTTTTTTGCGGCCCCGTGCGGATTCTACGTGACGCAGGTCGTCGACACCAAGACCTGCGAGGGCATCCGCTACGCGATCGTGGACGGCGGCCTGCACCAGCTCAAGTACGACGGGCAGCTTCAGGGGATGCAGGTGCCGGTGATCTACCACCTGAAGGCCGACGGCTCCCCTGCCCCGGCCTGCACCGACGGCGAACCGGAGCAGTGGACCCTGTGCGGCAGCCTCTGCACCACCGCGGACGTCCTGGCGCGCAACGCCGTGCTGCCGGGCCTCACCGAGGGAGACTATCTGGTCTTCACCCGGACGGGCGCCTACTCGGTCATGGAGGGCATGGCCGTCTTCCTGTCGCGGGATATGCCGAAGGTGTACATCCTCCGCGAGGACGGCACGCTGGCGCTCCAAAGAAGCCGCATCGATACCTGGACGATGAATCTTCCGGAATCCATGAGACCGGAATAAGGATAGTAACGAGATGACCTACACTACACTCGCATTTGCAGCCTTTGTGATCGTGACCGCCGCGATCTACTTCCTGTTCCCGGTCAAGAAGTACCAGTGGACAGTGCTCCTCGCGGCAAGCTGTTTCTTTTACCTTTACAACAGCTACCGGTACGCGTTCTTCATCCTCTTCACCACGCTGACGATCTACGCGGCCGCCCTGCGGATCGACCGGATCGGGCAGGAGTCCAAGGCGACCGTCAAGGCGAAGAAGGCCGAATGGTCCAAAGAAGAGCGCAAAGCCTACAAGGCGCAGATGGAATCCCGCTCAAAGAGGATCCTCGCGCTCACGCTCGTCGTGAACTTCGGGATCCTCGTGTTTCTCAAATATTACAACTTCCTCGCGGGCGGACTCAACACCCTGATCGCGGGCCAGGCGGAAGCCGCAAGCGGCGGACTGCCGATCTTCAAGCTGTTCCTGCCGCTCGGGATCTCTTTCTATACCTTCCAGTCCACCGGCTACCTGATCGACGTCCACCGGGGCAACGTGCAGGCGGAGCGCAACCTCGGCAAGCTCGCCCTGTTCATCTCGTTCTTCCCGCAGATCATCCAGGGCCCGATCAGCACGTTCGGCCAGCTGCAGGAGCAGCTGACGCGCGAAAACAAGCTGACCTGGGAGAACTTCAAGCTCGGTTCCGAGCTGATCCTCTGGGGCATGTTCAAGAAGCTGATCATCGCCGACCGCGCCGTCACGGCGATCAACTCGGTCACCGCGGACTACACGCAGTACACCGGCACCGTCATCCTCTTCATCGCGCTCCTGTACGCGCTGCAGCTGTACGCGGATTTCTCCGGCGGGATCGACATCTCGCGCGGCGTCTGCCGGATCCTCGGGATCGACCTCATGCAGAACTTCCGCCAGCCGTACTTCTCCAAATCGATCAACGAGTACTGGCGCCGGTGGCACATTTCGCTCGGCGGCTGGATGAAGAACTACGTCTTCTACACGCTGGCCATGTCGGAGACCTTCCTGAACGCCAGTAAAAAAATGAAAGCGAGCCGCTTCGGCCAGACCCCTGCGGGAGCGCACATCTCCAAGGTCCTGCCGACCAGCATCGCTTCGTTCATCGTTTTCTTCCTCGTCGGCATCTGGCACGGCGCCAACAGCCGCTACGTGGCCTTCGGCGTCTGGAACGGCGGGATCATCATGATCTCGATCCTCCTGAAGCCGCTCTACGACAAGTGGATCTCCGCCCTGCACATCAAGGCGGACAGCTTCCTGTGGCGGCTCTTCCAGATGCTCCGGACGTTCGTGCTCGTCCTGGTGGGCTACTACTTCGACATCGCCCCAAACTGCAGCGGCGCGATCGACATGATGAAGCGCTCCCTGATCGACCACCACTTCTGGCTCTCCTACGACCAGGTGATGACCCTCGGGCTCGCGCGCTGGGACTACTTCATCCTGATCGTCACGACCCTGATCCTGTGGTTCATCAGCGTCCGGCTGGAACACACCGGGCTCGAGACCCCGGGCGATCTCCTGGAGCGTCACTCCGGCGTCCTGCAGTGGATCGTGATCTTCGTGACCATCATGAGCATCATCATCTTCGGCATCTACGGGCCGGGCTACGATCCTGCGGACTTCGTCTACATGCAGTTCTAGCCGATCACTTTATACACATAGAAATCTTCACCGCTCGGCACCCCGAACGTATCGACGACGACCGCCGTCACCGGCTGATCCTTGGAGCGGCCCATCATCCTCCGGATGTTGGTCTCGCCCTTGGTGATGACGTAGACGTTGTCCCGGTACAAAAACTCCGTGCCGAGCGTTTTTGTGCCCTGATCCGCCAGCTTCTGCTCGTACAGCGGGCTAAACGCCGCCCAGCTGCCGGACATGAACCAGTTGCCCTGATGCAGATCGTCGTACGGCGTCGTGCCCGCCACGACGCTCGTCGTCTTGAGGACGAAGAAGTCGTCCGGGTGCTCGCCGCAGTACTCGAGGACCACGCCCTTGTCCAGCATCTTGGCCGGCAGGTTCTCCTGCTGCACCCGCACCGCCTCGATCGACGCCGGGATCGGATTATGCTGCAGGAACAGCACCAGCAGGATCAGCTGCAGCACCCCCGGCACCTTGCTGAACCGCACGTCTCGCCAGCGGAGCAGGATCTGCCCGGCCATCAGCGCGCCGATGCTAAACGTCAGCAGCCAGATGACCTCCTCCACCCGCTTCGGGAAGCGGTCGTTCATGATCAGGTACAGCCACTCCGCGCACACCAGCCCGCCCATCGCGAGCCCCTCCACGAGCAGCACGAGCGTATCGAGCCACCGCCGCTCCCGGCACGTCAAAAGCGTCAGGAGCAGGAGCGGCAGCAGACACTCCCAGAGCACCCGTACCAGCCGGACCGTCGTCTCCGAGATGTTCACGGGGTTCCGGAACTTCTCGAGCGCCCCGTCCTTAGACGCGAGCGCCTGCTCCTTGAGCTCCTCAAACGAGCCGCTGAGCATGCTGTTCGCGCCCTCTGCCGTCTCCGGATCGTAGGACGGGTCCTCCTGCTGTTTGACATAAACGTAGATCTTGTGGATCGTCTCCGGCCCGAACCCGTCGACCATGCAGTAGGTGTAGCTGTCAAAGGCGTCCCGGCCCTCTTCTGTGAGCCCGATTTCCTCGTAGAATGCCTCATTCCCCTCATATTCCGGGATGCGGTCGTAGTCCTGGAGCCAGGAGCGCTCCGCGTTGTATTCGCGGTAGACCTGCCAGTCCGCGTCGTACGTGTGCGCGTCGATCTTCACGAGCGCCAGCGCCATGAGCGCGATGCAGGCGGTGGTCACCCACGGCTTCCACGAGCGGAAGTACTGCAGGCGGTATTTAAAGAGCAGGATGACGACCGCAAACGGCGCGACCATCAGGAAGCACTGCTTCCTGAGGCACCAGCACGATCCGAGCAAGACAAAGAGCAGCAGCAGATTCCACGGCCGCACGGCCTCCTCCCCGCTCTCAAAGGCGAAAAACAGCAGCCCCATGCACCCCATGAACGCCGCCGCGGTCGTGAACGTCATGTTCGCGAAGTGCGGGAGCCACAGGCACGCGATGGCCAGGTCGAACAGGATGCAGATCAGCAGCCGGTTGCCCCGGAACGCGTTCAGCAGCCGGAACAGCACGCAGACCATCGCGAAAACCGCCAGCAGCGCGATCGTCATCACGTACCAGTTGACGTCCTCCTCCGGCCAGAGCCCGCCCGGCAGCGCCGGGTCCTTCTCGTAGAGCGTCTTCATGACCCACGACAGCGGGTACCGGATGTAAAACGCATGCCCGTCCGGCGTCCCCGTGTACGACCCGTTGAGCGCCTGCTCGATCATCGCGTCGTCGTTCATCTCGTAGCTGAACCGGACCGTCCGGAGGACCCGGACCATCATCGGGACGACCGCCGCCACCGCCAGGACCAGATTGTACACGAATCGGGCAGCCGGAAACCACCTCTGCTCCTCGAGCTGATGCTTCTTATCGTAATACGCCCGGATCGGATCCTGCATCTGCGTCTCCTCTGCTTTCCCTGAAACTCCTGCTTTCATCTTAACAAAAACACCGCCCGTTCACAAGCGATTCCGGGCGGCCGGGGGTTCCTGCGGGCAGGCGGATGTGGTATGATGAAATCAGAAAAAAAGCATTCCCCAGGGTGACCGGCGGCCTCCCGGAGGCGCTGCCGGCCGAACGGAAAGTGAGGTATCCGATGTTGCATGAAATCTCTTTTGAATCGTATAACAAGCGGGACACCGTCTACGGCTGGGTCTACGTGCCGGCAGCGAGGCCGGTCGGGATCATCCAACTGATCCACGGCTTCGGTGAGCACTCCCGGCGCTATCTGCACATGATCGTCAAGTTCATGGACGCCGGCTTCATCGTCGCGGCGGACGACCACGTCGGCCACGGCAAGACCGCGCTCGAAAACGACTGCTGGGGCGACTGGGGCGACAAGGGGCCGCACACCATGATGGAAGACGAGTACACCCTGACCACCCTGGTCAAAGAGATGTATCCGAACCTGCCGTACTTCCTGTTCGGCCACAGCATGGGGTCGTTCATCGCCCGCGACTACATCGCGACCTACGGTGAAGAGCTCGACGGCGTCTGCCTCTGCGGGACCTCCGGGGAATTCCCGGGTCTCGATAACAGCATCGCGTACCTCGAGAAGCTCTGTAAGGATGGCAAGGGGCTGGAATCCGACCCGGCTGTCGGCGGGGTCGTGATGGGCTGGATGTTCGGCCGCTGCGACGAAGGTGTGACGCTCGGCAACGAGTGGATCTGCCACGATCCGTGGGTCCAGCAGGATCACGCGAAGGATCCGTTCGACGCGTTCACGAGGCCGACCAGCAACCGGTCGTTCCTGGATTTCTGCAGGATGATGGAGATCATCACCGGTCCGGACTGGGCGAAAAAAGTCCCGGCAGATCTGCCGGTCTACAACATCGCCGGCGACCAGGACCCGGTCGGGCAGTACGGCGAAGGCGTCTACAAGGTCTCCAACTGGCTGACGGATGCCGGCTGCGACGTCGAGACGAAGCTGTACTCCGGCTACCTTGTTTTAAAATGCACCCTGTTTAATAATCATTATAGGCATTGCTGCTGCTGCTGCTTCTGCTAAGTCTCTTCAGTAGTGTCTGACTCTGTGCGACCCCAGAGACGGCAGCCCACCAGGCTCCCCCGTCCCT
>CAYLSR010000070.1:0-7270 GCA_964385855.1 uncultured Mogibacterium sp. | reverse complement strand
GAGGACGCTGTTCACCCCGTACTACATCCTCGAACGGAACGGGATCAACATCCTGTTCATCGGCCTGATCACCCCGGATATCGTCGATCAGACCACCGCGGAGGGGCTGATCGGAAGCTATGTCATCGTCGAGAATAACATCGCGGAGCTTCGGTGGCTCCGGAAAAAGCTGAAGACCGAAGGAACGCAGGTCGACCTGACGGTGCTCCTGACGCACATCGGTTACGAAGAAGACCTCAAGCTCGCGGCGGCGCTCGATCCATCGCTCGGCGTGGATGTCATCATCGGCGGCCATTCCCACACCTATCCGGAAAAGGCGGCTGTGGAGAACGGGATCCTCATCGTCCAGGCCGGCATGGAAAACACGCATATCGGCCGTCTGGAGCTCGACTTCGATCCCGAAGCCCGCAAGATCGCGGACTGGCGGTGGGAGCTGATCCCGGTCGACGAGGAGCACTGCCCGACCGACCGATACGTCCGGGCGATGCTCAACACGTACGTCATGGACATCGACGAAAAGTACGGCAAGATCGTCACCCGCCTCAAGCGGACGCTCGACAACTACGGCCGCAAGAACCCGACGGAGCTCGGGCAGGTGTTCGCGGACGCCTTCGGAAACTCGCTGGACGTCGACGTCATGTTCATGGCGTCCTCGAGCATGCGGTGCTACTCGCTCGACATGACGGTCACGCTCCAGGACCTCCGGACGGCGTACCCGTATGACGGGCAGATCTACAAGATCAAGGTCACCGGCAGCCAGCTCAAAAAGATGGTCCGGCACATGCTCCGGGACGAGGTCCTGGACCACGCGGCGGAGACGTTCTTCCAGACGTCCAAGTCGCTTCGGATCGAGTACGACCGCAAGACGAAGGAGGTCCTGCTCGAGCTGAACGGCAAACCGGTCACGGCCCGGCAGAGGATCACGGTCGGCGTGCAGGAGTTCTACTATGAGAACTCCGAGATCGGCTTCGGCATGACCCACGAAGAGCTCGAGAAATACGGCGGCCTCCGGATCGCTGCGGCGGACGCGTTTACGGTCCTCCGGGACTATCTGGCCGATCATCCGGGGCTCGGCGGCAAGATCGACCGCAGGCTGGTGATCAAGGACTGAAAGCGCGCGAAACGGGCGGAAGATCAGGGATTTGACCGTTGACGATAGCGGGAACCTGTGGTAAAATATTTCGGATATGGACGACAGAGAAGTATACATGCGCGAAGCGCTCGCGGAAGCAGCGCTCGCGGCGGAGGCCGGGGAGGTCCCGGTCGGCGCGGTCATCGTAAAGGACGGGAAGATCCTCGCGCGGGCGCACAATCTCGTGGAGACCGACCGCCGGTCTTCCGCGCACGCGGAGATGCTGGCGATCCGGCAGGCGGAGGAGGCGCTCGGCGCCAAGTGGCTGAACGGCTGCGACCTCTACGTCACGCTGGAACCCTGCGCGATGTGCGCCGGGGCGATGGTGCTCGCCCGGCTGCGCGGCGTCTATATCGGCGCCATGGATCCGAAGAACGGGGCCTGCGGGTCGGTGTTCAACGTCGCGCACTGCGAACGGCTCAATCACCGGCTGGAGATGGAGACCGGGATCCTCGGCGAGGAGTGCGGCGCGATCCTCACGGAGTTCTTCCGCGGGATGCGCAGCGCCAGAGCCCTTAAGCGATAACAAGTTCAACAGACAACAGAGAACCGGAGGAATAGATTCATGAAGAGAAGAGGCCTGATCGCCTTACTGGCAGCAATGATGGTGATGCTGAGTGCATCGTTTGTCTGCGCGGATGATGACGTCTTCAAGCTGACGACGTCCTATCCGAAAGACGGGCAGACCAACACCTCGATCGAAAACGTCGGCGTCAAGCTGTATTTCAACCATTCGATTTCCAGCGACGCGGCCAAAGCCAACAACGAGAATTGCGTCAAGATCGTCGATTCGGACGGAAAGTCCATCCCGATCAAGGTGCTGACCGGCGACGACGAAACCGGGCTGATGCTGGTGCTGGGCGACAGCACCGACGAAAATTTCCAGGTGCAGAACAACTCTGAGTATCGCCTCGTTATCGACGCGGCGTTCATGGATGATGCCGGCAACACCCTCGGCGAGGAGACCACGGTCTCGTTCACGACCTTCAACCAGAAGCTCAACAACTACATCAACATGGGCATGATGTTCGTCATGTTCGGCGGCATCATGGTCGTGACACTGCGTCAGCAGACCCAGCAGCAGAGAGAAAAGGAAGAGAAGAAGGAAGAGAAGAAAGAGACCGCCTTCAACCCGTACCGAGAAGCCAAAAAGACCGGCAAGACCGTGGAAGAAGTCCTCGAAGAGGAAAAGAAGCGTCAGGAGAAGGCGAAGAAGAAGGCGAAGAAGAACGCCGAGCCTGAATATGTCGACCTGAAGGGGATGCGCCTGAGCGACATCCTGCCGAATGTCTATCACGTCAGCGGGCCGAAGTCGATCCGCACCGCAGGCGGCAAGTACCGCACCGCAAGGCAGAACGCGGCGGCGGAAAAGAAAGCGGCGAAGAAGGGCGGCAAGTAACGATTTAAAAAGGGTGCCGGCAGGGCATCCTTTTTGATGAGCGGACCGTACCGCGAAGCGATGTCCCGGCGTGCCGGGCGGCTTGCGCGAGCCGGCCGCGGGACTGGAAACGGAGGAGCGATGCGGGTCATCACGCTGAAGGCGTACGCCAAGATCAACCTCTCGCTGGAGGTGCTCCGGCGCAGACCGGACGGATATCACGACATCCTTTCGCGCATGCAGGACATCAGCCTGCACGACGTCGTGACCTTGTCGCTGCCGGCTTCCGGCGGGGAAAGTGACGGTTGCTTTATCGAGGGGATTCCTGTAGAATTCTCCATAGATGACGCGACCCTGCCGCGCGGCAGGGATAATCTGGCGATCCGCGGCGCGGAAGCGCTGCTCGGGCGGTTGCCGGAGACCGCGGCGCGTCCGGCGCGGATCCGGATCGCGGTGGAGAAAAAGCTCCCTGTCGCCGCGGGCATCGCGGGCGGCAGCGGGAACGCGGCCGGCGTGATGCTCGGGCTGAACGCCCTGCTCGGGTATCCGCTCAGCCTGCGCGAGCTGATGGCGGCGGGCGCAAAGGTCGGCGCGGACGTGCCGTTTTCCCTGATGCTCAATGCCCGGAAGAACGAGGCGCTTCTCGCGGGGCTGCCGGGACTGGCGGAAGCGAGCGTTTCGGCGTGGATGACCGAGATCGGCGATGTGGCCACGCCGGCGGAGCCGATCCGCTGCGCGGTGATCCTGATGAACCCCGGGATCCCGGTGTCGACCCGGGAAGTCTACGAGGCGATCGACGCGCTGCAGGATCGCGAGATTTGCGAAGAACTGTATTATAACATCATGGAACGATATACGCTGGCACGGTATCCGGAGGTGGCAGCGCTGAAGCGGGAGATGCAGGCGCATCTTCACGCGGAACACATCGTCATGAGCGGCAGCGGTCCGACGATCGCGGCCTATTATCCGGACCGGCAGACCGCTGCCGAGGAGTACGAAGCCGCGCGCCGCGCGGAGTGGCTTCGGCCGGGGTGGCGGATGTGGCTGACAGAAAGTGGAGGAGACACATCATGGAGTTAGATCTGCAGATCCAGAAGCCTTTGCGGGAACTGGTCTATCTGGAGCTCAAGCATAAGATCCTCACCGGGGAGATCGTCCCTCAGACGCGTCTGATGGAGATCGACCTGGCAGAGAAGATGAACGTTTCGAGGACGCCGATCCGGGAAGCGATCCGCGAACTTGCGGCGGACGGTCTGGTGACGATCGAGCCGCGGCGCGGCGCGTACGTCTCCAGGATCTCGATCAAGGATCTTCTGGACGTCTTTGAAGTCCGCGAAGACCTCGAGGGGCTCGCGGCGAGCCTGGCGGCCCAGCGCATCACGGAGGAGGAAAAGTCCGCCCTGCGCAAGCTGACGCGGCTGTACGAGCTCGCGATCGAGAGCAACAATAAGGCGGAGATTGTGGAGTACGACGAAAAGTTCCACAAGTTCGTCGTCAAGTGCAGCGGCAACGAGACCCTGATCCAGATGGTCAACCAGATCCAGGAGCTCTCGCTGCGGTTCCGGTACCTTTATTATGACGATTTTTCCGTCTACGAGAAGATGCCGGCCGAGCACAAGCGGATCATGGAAGCGGTCTGCGACGGAGACGCGGAGCGCGCCCGCGAGGAGGCGGACAAGCACGTCAAGTCGCTCAAGGATTTTATTATCAACCTTGACATGAGCATCGCGGGAAGGTAAACTATAGAGAGTGCGGATTTATACTTAAATCTGCATAATAATTCACAATGGCATTATTTCTGGGAGAGCACGGGAGGAACGGTCTGTACTGGCAAAGCAGATCGGGTCTCTCTGATCTGTCGTTCTCGGAGTTCCGGGCGGCAGAGGGTGCTCTCTTGTTGTATGTAAACAGATCAATCACGCGGGGAGGCAGCTTTGGACAAGAAAAAGGGTTATCTCGTGCTGGCGGACGGCACGGTGCTGGAGGGAATCCGCTTCGGCGCGGAGTGTGACGGGCTCGGCGAACTGGTTTTTACCACCGGCATGGGCGGATATGTGGAGACGCTGACGGATCCGAGCTTTTACGGGCAGATCGTCATGCAGACGTTCCCGATGATCGGAAACTACGGGATCTCGGAGGAGGACTTCGAGGGCGAATGCGCGCTGTGCGGCTACGTGGTGCGCGAGTACTGCGAGCACCCGTCGAACTTCCGGTCGGAGTACGATCTGGACACCTTCCTCAAGCGGAAGGGGATCCCGGCAATCTGCGGGATCGACACGCGGGAGCTGACGAGAACGCTCCGGGAGCACGGCGTCATGAACGCGAAGATCTGCTCGGAGCCGCCGGCGGACCTCTCGGAGATCACCTCGTATCAGATCACCGGCGCGGTCAGCAGCGTGTCCTGCCGGGAGGAGTACACGATCCCGGCGCTCGGTGAGACGAAGTACCACGTGACGCTGATCGACTACGGCGCCAAGCGCAACATCGCCCGCAAGCTGGCGAAGCGCGGCTGCGAGGTGCGCGTCGTGCCGAGCACGACCAAGGCGGCGGACATCCTGAGCGCGAAGCCGGACGGCGTCATGCTGTCCAACGGCCCGGGAGATCCGCAGGAGAACAAGGTCTGCATCGCGGAGCTCAAGAAGCTGATCGGCAAGGTCCCGATCTTCGGGATCTGCCTCGGGCACCAGCTCCTGGCGCTGGCCTTCGGCGGGAAGACCTACAAGCTCAAGTACGGGCACCGCGGCGCGAACCAGCCGGCGAGCGACATCCTGGCGGACGGGACGGGCCGTACGTTCATCACGACCCAGAACCACGGTTACGCGGTCGACGCGGAGAGCCTGCAGGGGGTCGGCATCCCGAGCTTCGTGAACGCGAACGACGGGACCTGCGAGGGGATGGTCTACCCGGGGCTGGACTGCTTTTCCGTGCAGTTCCACCCGGAAGCCCATGCGGGTCCGCACGACACCGGCTTCCTTTTTGACAGGTTTATTGACATGATGAAGGGGGAACAGCATGCCTAGAGATAAAAGCATCCGGAAAGTACTCGTGATCGGGTCCGGCCCGATCATCATCGGGCAGGCCGTGGAATTCGACTACGCGGGGGCGCAGGCCTGCCGCGTCCTGCGGGAGGAGGGCATCGACACGGTGCTCGTCAATTCCAATCCGGCGACCATCATGACCGACAAGCACCTCGCGGACGAGATCTACCTGGAACCGCTCAACGTGGAGACGGTCAAGCGGATCATCGAGAAGGAGAAGCCGGACAGCCTGCTGGCCGGGCTCGGCGGACAGACCGGCCTGACGATCGCGATGCAGCTGTCCCGGGACGGCTGGCTCGACCGGCACGGTGTGCGCCTTCTGGGGACCGGTATCGACGGGATCGACAAGGCGGAGGACCGCGAGCTGTTCCGCGACACGATGCAGGAGATCGGGCAGCCGTGCGTGCCGTCCGGCATCGCGGAGGACGTGGAGACCGCGCTTCGGATTGCGAAGAAGATCGGCTACCCGGTCATCGTCCGTCCGGCCTTCACGCTGGGCGGGACCGGCGGCGGGATCGCGGAGAACGAGACGCGGCTGCGCCGGATCGCAAAGACCGGGCTGGACCAGTCCCCGATCACGCAGATCCTCGTGGAGAAGTCCATCGCGGGATGGAAGGAGATCGAGTTCGAGACGATGCGCGACCACGCGGGCAACGTCATCGCCATCTGCTCGATGGAAAACGTCGACCCGGTCGGCGTTCATACGGGCGACAGCATCGTCGTCGCGCCGACGATGACGCTGGCGGACAAGGAATTCGAGATGCTGCGGACGGCGGCGCTCGACATCGTCTCGGCCATCGGGATCGAGGGCGGCTGCAACTGCCAGTTCGCGCTGGACCCGAAGAGCTTTGAATACGCCGTGATCGAGGTCAATCCGAGGGTCTCGCGGTCTTCGGCGCTGGCCTCCAAGGCGACCGGTTCCCCGATCGCCAAGGTCACGACCAAGATCGCGCTGGGCTACACCCTCGACGAGATCCGCAACGACGTGACGGGCAAGACCTGCGCCTGCTTCGAGCCGACGATCGACTACGTGGCGTTCAAGATGCCGAAGTGGCCGTTCGACAAATTCGCGGGCTCGAGCCGGAAGCTCGGCACCCGCATGAAGGCGACCGGCGAGGTCATGTCGATCGCGCACTCGTTCGAGGCGGCCCTCATGAAGGCCATCCGCGGCGCGGAGATCTCGCTCGACACCCTCAATATGGAATACACCGGGGACAAGTCCCTGCGCGAGCGCATCGCGGCGCAGGACGACCACCGGATCTTCGCGATCTTCGAGGGCTTGAAGGCCGGCATGAGCGTCGACGAGATCTACGAGCTCACGATGATCGACCCGTGGTTCCTGCACAAGATGAAGCACCTCGCGGAGTTCGAGGAGGAGCTGGCCGGCGCGGCGGAAGGCGGCGTCCTGCCGGAGGCGGTCTACAAGGAGGCGAAGCGCCTCGGGTACCCGGATACCGCGATCAGGCGGATCGCCGGCGTCAAAGAGCTGCCGGAGAGCGTGTTCAGCTACAAGATGGTCGACACCTGCGGCGCGGAATTCGACGCGGAGACCCCGTATTTCTACTCGACATCCGACGCAGCCTGTGAATCGCGCTCCTTCAAGCGGAGCGGCCGGCCTGTCATCATGGTGCTCGGCACCGGTCCGATCCGGATCGGCCAGGGCATCGAGTTCGACTACTCCTCCGTCCACAGCGTCTGGACGCTGCGGGAGCTAGGCTACGA
>CAYLSR010000069.1:0-7303 GCA_964385855.1 uncultured Mogibacterium sp. | reverse complement strand
GACGATGATGATCACGCAGTTGTAACCGGAGAACGAAATCGATATGAAGAAAAAAAAGATCCTGATCCTGGGCAGTACCGGCTCGATCGGCACGCAGGCCCTGGAGATCATCCGGGAACATCCGGAGCAATTTGAGGTCGCCGGACTGACCTGCCGGAGCCGCATTCGCGAGCTCAGGGAACAGATCCGCGAATTCCGGCCGTCCGTCGTCTGTGTATCGGACGCATCGGACGCCCGGGCGCTTGCCGCGGAATTTCCGGCGCTCGTAGTGCTGACCGGCGAAGCCGGCCTCCGGGAGATCACATCGATCGACGCGGATATCGTGCTCAACGCGCTGATGGGGATCAGCGGGCTCGAGCCGACCTGGCACGCGATCCGCAATCACAAGGACATCGCGTTTGCCAACAAGGAAACACTGGTTGCCGGCGGCGCCCTCATCATGGAGGAGGTGCGGAAGCAGGGCATCCGGCTCTTTCCGGTCGACAGCGAACACAGCGCGATCTTCCAGTGTCTGGAGGGCAACCGCGGCCGAGCGGTGCGTCGTATCCTGCTGACGGCTTCCGGCGGACCGTTCCGGAAGTATACCCTCGAGGAACTCGAGCAGGTCACCCTGACGCAGGCGCTGAAGCATCCGAAGTGGACGATGGGCAGCAAGATCACCATCGATTCGGCGACCATGATGAACAAGGGCCTGGAAGTGATCGAAGCCCGGTGGCTGTTTGATGTTCCGGCTTCCCGCATCGAGATCCACGTGCATCCGGAGTCGATCGTGCATTCCATGGTGGAATTTGAAGACACCTCCGTCATCGCTCAGATGGGACTGCCGGACATGAAAATCCCGATCGGGCTCGCGTTCAGCTATCCGGACCGGCTCGCGTACGGCGGCGAGAGCCTGGATTTCTTTACGACCGGTAAAGCCCTGCACTTTGAACGCCCGCGGCGGGAGGTCTTTCGCTGCATCGACCTGGCCTATGAGGCGCTTGAGGAGGGCGGTAGCGCGCCGGCCTATCTCAACGGCGCCAACGAGGCGCTCGTCGGGATGTTCCTGCGGGAGGAAATCCGGTTCCTCGACATCCAGCGCGTGCTGGACAAGCTGATGAGCCGTTACCGCCGGATTTTACCGGAGTCCGTGGAGGAGATCCTGGAGGTCGACCGGCAGGCGCGCAGAGACGCGGCTGACGCGGTCCGAGCGCTTTAAACTTTGAAGGAGGCATCCATTTGCTTACTGCGATCCTGACGATACTGCTGTTTTTGATCCTGATCACCCCGCATGAGTTCGGGCATTTTATCGTGGCCAAGCTCTGCGGCGTGCAGGTCAACGAGTTCGCCATAGGCATGGGACCTGCGATCTGGCAGAAACAGAAGGGGGAGACGCTGTACTCGATTCGCGCGATCCCGCTCGGCGGCTACAACGCCATGGAGGGAGAGAACGAAGAGAGCGACAATCCCCGTGCGTTCAACAACAAATCCGTCCCGCAGAAGCTGGCAGTTCTCTTTGCCGGCGCCGGCATGAACGTGATCGTTGCGATCATACTCCTTTCATTTTCGATCTCGGCATCCGGGATCGTGATGCAGCCGCTCGAACTCGTCCGGGAAGGTTCGCCGGCGGAAGCGGCCGGGCTGCAGGCGGGAGACACTATCACCGCGATCAACGGAACGCCGACGGACAGCTGGTCGGATGTCGTCACCGGAATCGATGGCTGTGAAGCCGGTGTTCCGATGGAAGTCGAGGTCCGCAGGGGGAAGGAGACCTTCACGACGACGTTGGTTCCGGAAATCGGAGAGGACGGCCGTACGGTCATCGGGATCCAGGCCACCATCTCCCACAGCGTCCTTCTTGGATTCCGGTACGGAGTGCCCGCGACGTGGGAGATGAACAAGCTGATGCTGGAGAGCTTCGTCTCGATGTTCCGGAACGGCGTCTCGAAGGACGATGTTTCCGGACCTGTCGGGATCGTTACGCTCGTCAACGAGACTTCTCAGTACGGCATCTCGTCGTTTTTGTATCTGGCGGCGCTGATCAGCCTCAACCTCGCGATCATCAACCTCCTGCCGTTCCCGGCGCTGGACGGAGGCAGGATCATCTTCGTGATCATCCGGAAGATCACCGGCAATATGATCACCGATAAGATCGAAGGCTATGTCCATATGGTCGGGATGGTCCTGCTGCTGACGCTGTTCCTGTTCATCACCTGGAACGATATAAGCAGGCTGTTCTCCTGACGGAATGCACTGAGCTTTCTGCGGTATAAAAGGGGCTTATCCATGACAAAAAAAGTATATTGCGGCGGAGTCGCGATCGGTGGCGGCGCGCCCGTCTCCGTGCAGTCCATGACCAATGTCGATACCCGCGATGAGAAGGCGCTGCTTCGCCAGATCAATGAACTTGTGGAGGCCGGCTGCGACATCGTGCGGGTGGCCATCCCGGATGAGGAGGCCTGCGAGTCGTTTGCGCGCGTGCGCAGGCAGACGGACTGCCCGCTGGTCGCGGACATCCATTTCAACTACAAACTCGCGATCGGCGCGATACGCGCCGGCGCGGATAAGATCCGGATCAATCCGGGCACCCTCGGCAGCGAGGAGAACGTCCGGAAAGTCGTGCAGGAAGCGAAGGCGCACGGGATCCCGATCCGCGTCGGGGTCAATTCGGGTTCGCTCCGGAAAGACGTCCTGCAGAAGTACGGCGGCGTCACGGCGCAGGGTCTGGCGGAGAGCGGCATCGAGATGCTCCGCGTGATCGAGGACATGGGGTTTGACGACCTGGTCCTGTCGATCAAGTCCTCCGATGTGCGGATGACGTATGACGCGCATCTGCTGGTCAGCCGCATGACCGACCATCCGCTGCACGTCGGCATTACGGAATCCGGCATCCCGGCATTCGGCAAGCTGAAATCCGCCGTCGGGATCGGCGGGCTGCTCCTCGCGGGCATCGGGGATACGATTCGCGTCTCCCTGACGGATGACCCGGTCCGTGAAGTCCTCTTCGGACGGCAGATCCTGGAGTCCGTCGGCCTGAGAGACAAGAGCATCGAGATCGTATCGTGCCCGACGTGCGGCAGGACCGAAATCGACCTCATCGGGCTCGCCGAGACCGCAGCAGACAGGCTCGCGCCGATCGGCGCTGCGCGGGCTGCGAAGGGCCTGCGTCCGCTGAAGGTCGCCGTGATGGGCTGCGTCGTCAACGGTCCGGGAGAGTCCCGCGAGGCGGACTACGGGATCGCGGGCGGCCGGGGCGAAGGCCTGGTCTTCGCGCACGGCGAGATCATCGCGAAAGTGCCGGAAGATCAGCTGATCGGCCGGCTGATCGAATTGATAGAGAAGGATGACCGGTAAAGGAGTTCATCGATGATCAGGATCCCGAAAGAGATTCTTACGGAGGAAGAGATCCTGGCGGTTTCCGGCAGGGCAGCAAAGGACACGGCGATCGAAATCGTCAACGTGTCTATCGAAAAGAAGAGCCTGACATTGAATGTCGATGTCAAGCTCAATTTTACGTTGCCGAAAAGCCTGGAAGCGCGCATGAAAGAACGGCTGATCGCCCGCATTGGCACCATCCGGAAGGTCCGCGTCGAGTACATCTATGAGTCGGCGCAGAACGGTGCGCCGAAGTCCGGCAGGAAGAGTCGCGCGGCGAAAGGCGGCAAGGCTGCTGCAGACAGCTCCGTGCACGGGGACGTGCTCTACGGAAAGAAGATCTACGATCCGGCCGTACCGGTCGCCGAAGTCTTCGAGAACGTCGGCGGGCGGGCCGTCATGACCTGCGAAGGCGAGATCTTCCAGATCGACTCGAGACCGACCAAAAAAGGCAGTGTGATCGTCAAGATCCTGATCGTCGATCACATGCGCGTCCTGCCGGTCAAGTGCTTCATGACCGATGTCCAGTTCAAGGCGCTGACCGACGAAGTGGATACCGGCGACGTCATCCGCGCGTCCGGGTTCGCGGAGTTTGATACGTTCGATAACGAAGTGATCCTGCGTGCCCGTTCGATCAACAAGTGCCGGAAGATCATCCGGGAAGACAACCACGAGGGGCCGAAGCGCGTCGAACTGCACGTCCACACCAAGATGAGCGACAACGACGGTTTCAACGAGATCGAGGATCTCGTGGACCAGGCGGCGGCCTGGGGGCAGCCGGCGGTGGCCATCACGGACCACGGGGTCGTTCAGGCGTTCCCGGATGCCGCGTCGCGCGCAAAAAAGCTCGCAAAAAAGGGCAAGAAGATCAAGATCATCTACGGGATGGAAGGCTATCTCTATCCGGACGAAAACGCCTTCCGCGAGGATGGGACGATCGATATCAAAAAGAACAGGCCCTACCACATCATCCTGCTCGCGAAGAATCTGACTGGACTCTACAACCTCTACAAGCTGGTTTCGACATCGCACATCGATTACTTCTATAAGCGGCCGAGGATCCCGCGTTCCGTGCTGGAAGCGCACCGCGATGGCATCATCGTCGGCAGCGCCTGCGAGGCCGGAGAAGTGTATCAGGCTGTGCTCCGGGGGCTTCCGGACGACGAACTCCTGGAGATCGCTTCCTATTACGATTATCTGGAGATCCAGCCGCTCGGCAACAACCAGTTCCTCGTCGACGAGAACCGCGTCGCGTCCCGCGACGTCCTGATCGAGAACAACCTCAAGATCCTGGAGCTGGCGGACCGCCTCGGCAAGATGACCGTCGCGACCACGGATTCTCATTATCCGACGCCGGAATCCGCGCTGTACCGCAAGATCATCATGGCCTGCAAAGGGTTCACCGAGACCAATTCCGACAGCCTGTACCTGCGGACGACGGATGAGATGCTCGCCGAATTCGACTACCTCGGCGAACGGGCGGAGGAGGTCGTCATCACCAACACGAACCGCATCGCGGACCTGTGCGAAGAGTTCCAGCCGGTCCCGAGCGGCAAATATCCGCCGAAGATCGACGGCGCGGACGAAACCCTGCGCGAGACCTGCTACCGGAACGCCGTGGAGATGTACGGGGACCCGATCCCGGAGGTCATCCGGGATCGGCTGGATACGGAGCTGAACGCGATCATCAGCAACGGCTACGCGGTCATGTACGTCGCGGCGCAGATGCTGGTGCAGAAATCCCTGTCGGACGGATACCTGGTCGGGAGCCGGGGTTCGGTCGGATCGTCCTTTGCCGCAACGATGGCCGGCATCACCGAGGTCAACCCGCTGGATCCGCATTATCTCTGCCCGGATTGCAAGTATCTCGAATGGCTTCCGCCGGAGGACGCGGGCAAATACGACTGCGGGTTTGACCTTCCGGACAAGACCTGCCCGCGCTGCGGTGCGAAGCTCCGAAAGCAGGGGCTCAAGATCCCGTTCGCGACCTTCCTCGGCTTTGAAGGCAACAAGGAGCCGGATATCGACCTCAACTTCGCCGGCGAATACCAGGCGACCGCGCACCGCTATGTCGGTGAGATCTTCGGGGAGAAGAACATCTATAAAGCCGGCACCGTCGCGACCATCGCGGACAAGACGGCGTACGGTCATGTGAAGCACTACCTCGAAGAGCGGGGGATCCCGGCGACCAAATACGACGTGGATTTCCTGACGAGAGGCTGCATGGGCGTCAAGAATACGACCGGCCAGCACCCGGGCGGCATCATCATCGTCCCGGATGACCATGAAATTTACGAGTTCTGTCCGATCCAGAAGCCTGCGAACAAGATGGACGTCGATTTCATCACGACGCACTTCGATTATCATAAGATCGACAAGAACCTGCTCAAACTGGACATCCTGGGGCACGATGTGCCGCAGATGCTGCGGCATCTGCAGCTGATGACCGGCGTGGAACCGCTGTCGATCCCGATGGACGATCCGAACGTCATCAGCATTTTCACCTCGGTCGATGCGCTCAAGATCCAAAATCCGGAGTACAAGTTCACACACGGGACCTACGCGATCCCGGAGTTCGGGACAAATTTTACGCGGCAGATGCTGGACGACGTCAGACCGACGACGGTCTCCGCGCTGATCAAGATCTCCGGGTTTTCACATGGCACGGATGTGTGGACGGGGAACGCGCAGGATCTGGTCCGGAACGGGACGGCCACCATCGACGAGGTCATCTCGAGCCGCGACGACATCATGAACTACCTGCAGGTCAAGGGCCTCAGCAACGGGGACGCCTTCCGGATCATGGAGGATGTCCGTAAAAACCGCGAGTTGACCGAAGAAGAACTCAGCCTGATGCGCGAGCACGGGGTGCCGGACTGGTACGTCTGGTCCTGCAAGACGCTGCAGTATCTGTTCCCGCGCGCGCACGCCTCCGCGTATGTCATGATGGCGATCCGGATGGCCTGGTTCAAGGTCTATTATCCGCCGTTTTTCTACGCGGCCTGGCTGACGACCAAGATCGACGATTTCGACATCAACTGCATCCGGAACGGAATGCAGTCCGTGGAGTCCGAGCTCCAGAAGATGAACAACATCCTGAAGCCGACGGCGAAGGAGAAGAACCGCATCACGGTGCTGGAAGTCCTCTATGAATTCTATTCCAGAGGCTTTGAGTTTTCCATGCCGGAGCTCGGGGTTTCCGATCCGTGCGTATTCACGGTCGTCGACGGGAAGGTCAAGATCCCGTACATGGCGGTCAGCGGGGTAGGGAAGGCGGCTGCGGAATCCCTGGATGCAGCGTTCCGTGAACGCGGCCACTTCACTTCGCTCGACGATGTGCGGCAATTTACACGGCTGTCACAGACCAACATCGATGACCTGAAGCAGACCGGCGTGTTCGACGGGATCCCGGATACTTCCCAGATCTCGATTTTCGACCTGATCGGCTGATCTGTGCTTGATGGTGCCGGCCGGGCCCTGAGGGGACCGGTTATTTATTTACAGGATTTTTGAAAGAACCACTTGACATCCGATGAACATATGATAATATAAACATATGAATGAACATTCATTTGTGAGGTAAGAAGATGAATAGAAAAAACACTGTGCTGATCGGAGATATTCCGGAGGAAGAACTGTTTGACCTGGCAGAGCTGTTCAAGATGTTCGCGGATTCGACGCGGATCAAGATCCTGTACGTCCTCTTTGCCGGCGAAAAGAATGTGACCGAGATCAGCGAGGAGCTGGAGATGAATCAGTCCGCGATCTCCCATCAGCTGAAACTTTTGAAGTCTTCCAAACTCGTCAAGTCCCGCAGGAGCGGTAAATCCATGTACTATGCGCTGGATGACGACCACGTGAAGACCATCATCGCGATGGGCAAAGAGCACATCGAAGAGCAATCAATGTAAGGTATCGCTTTTGTCATTACACCATGGGAGGAAACACA
>CAYLSR010000068.1:0-7313 GCA_964385855.1 uncultured Mogibacterium sp. | reverse complement strand
TTCTGGCCGCCCGACAGCATGGTGCCGCGTTCGCCGACGTAGGTGTCGAAGCCGACCGGCATGGCCAGGATGTCCTCGTAGATGCGGGCGCGCTTCGCCGCGTCGATCACCTCTTCATAGGTGGCCCCCGGCCGCCCGTAGGCGATGTTGTTGTAGATGGTGTCGGCGAAGATGAAGACGTCCTGCTGGACGATCCCGACGTTCTCCGCGATGGACCGCCCCGTGACGTCGCGCACGTCCTGCCCGTCGATCCGGATCGAACCGCTGTCCACGTTGTAAAACCGCGGGATTAGCTGGCACAGCGTCGTCTTGCCGCCGCCGGAATGCCCGACGACCGCGAGCGTCTCACCCGGGCGGATGTGCAGCGTCACGTCGTGGAGGACCTCCGAGCGCTCCTCGTAGGAGAAGCTGACGTCGTCCACGTCGATCGCGCCGGCCGTGACCTGCAGAGGCTTCGCGTCCGGGCGGTCCTGAACGTTCGGCTTCGTGTCCATGATCTCCTTGAAGCGCCTGAGCCCGGCCATCCCGTTCGTGAAGATCTCCGAGAAGTTCGCGAGCTTGCGGATCGGGTTGATGAACGAGCTCACGAACAGCGTGAACGTGATGAGGTCGATGTAGTTCATCTCGCCGTCCATGATCAGCTTGCTGCCGTAGGCGATGACGGCGACCGGCAGGATGCACATGAAGAATTCCTGCGACGACAGGAACATCCCCATCGCCTTGTAGTAGTCGCTTTTTGCCGTCTTGAAGCGCTCGTTGGAGGCGTCGAAGCGGTCGCGGTCGACGTCCTCGTTGGCGAATGCCTTGGAAGTCCGGACGCCCGAGATGCTGGATTCCGCCTGCGCGTTGATGTCCGCCATCTTGCGTTTGACGTTGAGAGAAGCGCGGCTCATCCGGCGGCGCATCACGATCACAATGACCGCAAAGACCGGGATCAGCACAGTGACCAGTGCCGCGAGCTTCGGCTGCATCCGGAACATGAAGAACAGCGAGCCCAGGATCGTCAATCCGGCGATGACGATGTCCTCCGGGCCGTGGTGCGAGAGCTCCGTGATCTCAAAGAGATCGCCGGTCAACCGGTTCATCAGCGTGCCGGTGCGGTTGTGGTCGTAGAATTCAAAATCCAGCTCCTGCAGGTGTCGGAAGAGGTCCGCGCGGATGTCCGCTTCGACCCGCACGCCGAAGGTGTGGCCCCAGTAGGTCATCACGTACTGCGCGAGCGAGCGGAGCAGGTAGGCGAGCACCACGATGGTCATCACCGCGAAGAGCGCCCGGTACAGGCCGTTCGGGATCAGCTCGTACATGGCGTACCGTGAGACCATCGGGAACGCCAGATCGACCGCCGCAGCGAACAGCGCGCAGCACATGTCGAGGATGAACAGCTTCTTGTGAGGTTTGAAGTATTGTAAAAGGTTTCTGATCATATCGAGAATCTCCGGAGATCGATTTAGGCCCTGCCGGGCTTCGGACAATTATACCATGGAATGTGACAGAGAGAAATATGACAAAAGAATTCTCCCGCTATCAGACTTTCGTGGTATAATAACCTGTACAGAGGAGGGTAGCAGTTATGGCAGACAATCAATGGAAAGGCGTATGCCATCTCGAGGAGATCGCGCAGGCGATGACCGAGGTGGATACGAGGCCAAACGAAGGGAAATTTCTGGGGATCGAGGGGATCGTGGAAGAGGCGATCGAGTACCTGCTCACCTCGATGTTCCCGTATCATTTCGGGAAGTGGAGAGGGCGCTTCGTAGAAGTCGAGAAGCGTACGTGGGAACTCATGCGCGCGTATGACGCACTGCATCAGGCGTTCAATCTCGTGTATGATGATGAGGCGGTCTCTTCGGAGAAGGTTGAGGAGCTGATCGAGGAGCTCCCGGAGATCCTGAAAGTGCTCAAGACGGACGTGCAGGCCGGCTACGAGGGGGACCCGGCGGCGAAGAGCATCGACGAGGTCGTGATCACCTATCCAGCGTTCAAGGCAATCTCCATCTACCGCATCGCGCACAAGCTCTATGAGATGCAGGTCCCGATGATCCCGCGCGTCATGACGGAGATCGCCCATCGGGTGACGGGTATCGACATCCACCCGGGCGCGGCGATCGGCCCGTATTTCTTCATCGACCACGGCACGGGCGTCGTCATCGGCGAGACGACCGTGATCGGTTCGCATGTCAAGATCTACCAGCACGTCACGCTCGGCGCGAAGAGCTTCGATCTCGCGGAGGACGGCACGCCGATCAAGGGCGTCAAGCGCCATCCGAACATCGGCGACAACGTCGTCATCTACGCGGGCGCGACGATCCTGGGCGGGGACACCTATATCGGCGACAACTGCGTCATCGGCGGCAACGTCTGGCTGACGCATTCGATCGAGGCAGGCAAGACGATCACGAACAAGTCCTCCGGGCAGCAGCTGTGGTCGGGGCGGTTCGAGATTGAGAACGAGAAGCAGGCGAAGGAGTGAGCGCGGCAAAGTCATCGGCGGGATCATACTGATCCCGCCGTTTTTTTGATGTGTTCCCGTGGAACGGTTGGCGTCGGTATATGGCGAGGCCGGGATGGCTTAAAAGGTTTAAAAACGGATTGAACGGCTTGAATAAGGTTGACAAATCAGCGCTCAGTTGATATAATCAGACCACCTGATAAGCAAAGCGACATCATTGCGCAGGAGGAAGAGATGACACTGGATGAACTAAGGGCGAAAAAGCGGGAGCTCGGCTATACAAATGAAATGATCGCGCGAATCTCCGGGGTCCCGCTCGGAACGGTGCAAAAGATCTTCGGCGGTGCGACGAAGGCGCCGAGGCGCGAGACGCTGCTCGCGCTGAAGCAGGCGCTCCAGCCGGAAAGAGAGGAAGGAAAATATCTCGATTTGCTGAGGTCAAATCCTCCCGGCGACGGGAAGGCGAAAGAGACCAATCTCGCATACCAGACGGGATACGGATCGCGAAAAAAACAGGGCACCTATACCATCGAGGACTACTTTGCCTTGCCGGAAGGGGTGCGTGCGGAGCTGATCGATGGAAGATTCTACGACATGGCTTCCCCATCGGGGGTGCACCAATTTCTGGTCGACGAACTGCTCGTGGAGATGAAGAGTTACCGGCAGCGGACCGGACACCCGTGCATGCCGTTCTCGGCGCCGCTCGGCGTGCAGCTGGACTGTGACGAGCATACAGTGGTGGAGCCGGATATTCTGGTGCTGTGCGACCGCAGCAAGATGAAGAAGCACATCGTGTACGGCGCGCCGGACCTCGTCGTGGAAGTCCTGTCGCCTTCTACGCGGAACAAAGATCTCCAGCTCAAGTTCCAGAAATACGTCACAGCCGGCGTGCGGGAATACTGGATCGTGGATCCGGAGAAGCAGCGGGTCATCGTGCATCAAATCGGGCCGGAACCATTGTCGGCTCTCTACTCCTTCCGGGACCGGATCCCGGTCGGGATCTCCGGGGGCGATCTGGTGATCGACATGGGGGAGATCACAGGCCGGCTGGAGGCGTACTTCGGCGAGAACTGGCAGGAGGAGCTGTGAGATCCGCGCCAATCTTCAATTAAAACAGCCCGCGCCGCACTTCGCGGCACGGGCTCGATTTTTCAGGGCGGAATCGCCCGGTTTTTTTACTGGCCCTTCGCGGCCTTGATCATCGCCACCAGTTCGCCGATGTTCGGGTTCTTGCGCTGGAGCTTCTCGCCGGTCTGGATCTTGAGGATGCCATCGTACATCTCGTGCGGCAGCACGTAGAAGGTGTCCTCTTCAATCGCCTTGAAGACCATCTCGCCGTAACCGGCAATCGGGAAGCCGGTCTCGATGACGTGCTTCGCTTCGGCCTGGCCCTTGAAGAACGCTTCACTCTGATAGTACGGATCTTCCGGTGCCTGGAATCTCGCCGGACGGTACTCTTCGCTGTGGTCGAGGTGCGTCTGCACGTAGCCCGGGCAGAAGACGCCCATCCGGATGTTCGCGCCGACCGCCTGCAGCTCGTAGTTGGTGCTCTCCGCGAGCGCGACAGCCGCGTGCTTGACGGTGTAGTACGGCACCATGCCGAGGAAGTTGATGACGCCCGCCACGGAGCAGGTGTTCATGATGTTGCAGTGCGTGCCCTGCTTCATCATCACCGGGATGACCTGGCGCATGAAGTAGATGTGCGACATCAGGTTGGTCTGCACGATCCACTCCCAGTCGCGGAGCGGCAGATCGTAGCCGTTGCCCGGGACCGCGATGCCCGCGTTGTTCATCAGCAGGTCGATCTGGCCGTACTTTTCGAGTGTCGTATTGACGACCTTCTCGGTCTCTTCCAGCAGGCTGACGTCCGCGGTGATCAGCGTGATGTCCTCCGCGCCGTACTCCTTCGCCATGGCTTCGACCTTCGCGAGCTCTTCGCCCATGATGTCGACCGCGACGATCTTCATGCCGCGCATTGCGGCCTGCTTGACGAATTCATTGCCGAAACCGTATGCGGCGCCCGTGATGATGGCAACTCTGCCTTTAAAATCTTTCATTATGTACCTCCAAAATGTGTTGAAATTACAAAACAGTTTGAGTGGCCGCTCCCGAAATCAGGACCAGTTGCAGCCCTCGCAGGTGTGAGGAATGAGCCAGAAGAGCCATTCACCTGACTCATTCCGAAATCCTTCGAAACAGTCCTCTTCAGCAGCGACTTACGCTGCCAACCTTTCTACCAACGTATCCGTCTCGGATCATCTCCTTCAGCGGCGTCTTGTCCGGGCGGAGCGGCTCGCCGGCGCGAGGCGAGAGCCGTACGCGCCCGCCCGGACAAGCCGCTGCACTCTACTTACGACCCGTCTGCATAAACGTGGTCTTGTCGTACCACGCCGGCATGATCATCGGCATGAGTTCCTTCGCGTCGACGTCCTCGAGCTTCCGGAGGTTGGTGATGAGGAGGTTGTTCTCCGCATACGCACCGCCGATGAGCGTGTTGACCGGCAGGCAGCCCCACGGATCGTCCGTGGTCGCGTTGACCTCGAGCTTGTTGATGGTGCCCGGTACCCACGAATCGTATTTGTACTTGATGATCGTGGAAACGAGGCAGGTGTTGGTGTATCTCCAGACTCCGTTCTCGTCCGGCAGACGGTCGAAGTGGAAGTTGTACGCCGCGCCCGCGGTCTCCTTGCCGGCAGCCGGTGCCTGGTAGAGCAGGTGGGTCAGCGGCGTGTTGTACTGGCCGAGCTGCATCTCGAGGTTGAAGATTTGCTCACCGCGTCTGGTGACGCCAACCTTTACCTTGCCGTCATCGCTCTTGCGCATGACGAACTCCGCGCCGAGCTTCTTCGCGTAGGACGAATTGTCGCGGCCGAGGTAGGTCGCCATCTCCGCGCCGTCCCCGCCGAGCAGCATGCTGACCGGGTACATACCGAGCTGACCGTTGTACGTGCAGTAGATGCCAATGATGGTCTCATAGTAATTGTCCGCGAAGGACGGATCCTTGATGTGGCAGCACGAAATCGTGACGACCGGCATCGAGAACGGCTTGAGCGGTGCCGGCAGGATCTTCTCGATGGCTTCCGGATAGGTGAGGTACGCGAGATAGACGCCTTCCTGACCGTTCATGTAAGAGACCTTGCAGAACTGCGACAGCTCATCCTTCGGCATGACGAAGCTTCTCTTCGGAGCCTTGAAGAGGTCTGCGGCCACTTCGTAGCCGGTCCTGGAAGCCGGACCAATCGTGCCGTCTTTGATCGCGGAGCCGACGAGATGGACTTCGAGTCCCTTCTCTTCGAGCGCGGCTTTGAGGCTCTGATCCGGCTTATAGCCGAGGGACAGAACGACAGCGTCCGCGTCGATCTTCTTCTCTTCCTTGGTATCGACATTCTCTACGATGACGCCGTCCGGTGTGATCTCCTTCAGCGCGTGACCGAGCGCCCAGGCGATGTCCATCTTGCGCAGTCTGGACATGACGTCGAGCACGTTGTTCTTGTACGCGTTGGTGCCGGCCGCCTTGAGCATGTCGACGAAGGTGACCTTGCAGCCCTTCGCGCCGAGGAATTCACCGGCTTCCAGACCGGTCAGGCCCGCGCCGATCATCGCGACGGAGTTGCCGGCGATGTCCTTCTTGCCGGTCAGGACTTCTTCGATGGTGTAGACGTTGTCGCCGTCCACGCCAGGGATTGACTTCGGGAAGATCGCCTTCGAGCCGGTCGCGAGGATGACCGCATCCGGTTCCATCGCCGCGATCTCATCCGCGGTCGCTTCCTTGCCGAGCTGCACTTCTACGCCGAGGCGGGCGAAGCTGTCTCTGTAGTAATCCGCGATCCATTCCATCCTCTCCTTGAGCGGAGGCAGTTTCGCGAGGTTGACCGTGCCGCCGAGGGATTCCTGACGGTCGATCAGGGTGACTTTGACGCCGCGCTTCGCGAGGGTTTCCGCGGCCATCATGCCGCCAGGACCGCCGCCGACGACGACCGCCTTGTGACCGGCGGTATCCGGCTCGAGGTCGCCATAGCGGTATTCGTTGCAGGTGAGCGGGTTGACCGCGCACTCGAACGGGAGGCCCTGTGCGTTCCACGCCATCAGCGTCTCGAAGCATCTCAGGCAGTTGATGCACTTCTTGAGCTCGCCGACGCGGCCCTCCTGGACCTTCTTGCCCCATTCCGGATCGGCCAGCCAGGTGCGGCCGAAGCCGACGAAGTCGACGATGTCCTCGGTGAGGAACGCTTCCGCGACTTCCGGCTCACGGATCGCGGAAACTGCGATGACCGGGATGTTGACGAGATCCTTGACGGCCTTGACGAACGGCTTTCTCCAGCCCTGTGCGAAGGAGACCGGCTCGATCGCGGTCAGACCCGTCTCGTAGAGGCCGCAGCTGACGTCGACGAAGTCGATTCCTGCAGCTTCGAGCGTCTTGACGATCCTGATGCCGTCCTGGATGTGGATGTAATCTTCCGTGACGCCGACGGTGTCGAGGAACTCATCGACCGAGACTCTGCAGCCGAGCGGGAAGTCCGGGCCGCACTTCTCGCGGATGTCCGCGATGATCTCGAGGACGAGGCGCATGCGGTTCTCGAAGCTGCCGCCGTACTCGTCGGTCCTCTTGTTGGTGTACGGGGAGAGGAACTGCTGCAGCAGGTAACCGTGCGCGCAGTGCAGTTCGATGCCGTCGATGCCGGCCTTCTTACAGCGCAGCGCCGCGTCGCCGAACTGGGTGACGAGCTCGTGGATCTCATCGAGCGTCATCGGACGGGTCTCCTGCATGGAAACTTTGCACATCCGGTCAGAAGCCGATACACATGGCAGTCCGCCGATCAGCGAGGAAACGACTTCACGGCCCGGGTGGTGCAGCTGGATGAAG
>CAYLSR010000067.1:0-7410 GCA_964385855.1 uncultured Mogibacterium sp. | reverse complement strand
ATACGTCTATAGAACTATTTCATTCGTTTTATTAAAAGATTATAATACTTATTGTAAGAGAACCCCCGGGAGGGGATGCGCGGTTCCCGGCAGAGGAGATGCCCGGAACGTGGTAAGAGGAGGGAGATGTATGATAATCAAGGAACCCCTCACATGGGAACAGAAAAATGTGAACCGGAACGAGCAGCAGTTCGTTCCGAAGCCGCCGAGCAAGCTCCACAATGCGTTTAAGAGAGCCATCACGGCGACAGACAAACAGTTCATCGCGCCGACTGTCATCTTCAGCGCGTTCAAGTACGGAGGTCCGCTTACATGGTTCAAGCCGACGGAATTTCTGCTCAAGAAGGTCGGTAAGATCGGAGATACCTACAATACCAAGGGTGTATGCATCCCGATCGACGTGGAGATCCCGGTGGAAGATGACATGGTGACGCCTCCGGTTGAGCTCGTCAAAAACGCGATCAGAAACAGCTCGTACCGGGTCATCATGAACGAATGCGCATGTCGCAAGATCGACAACTGTCAGGATTATCCGCACGATATCGCCTGCATGTTCCTGGGCAAGGCCGCGAAGCCGATCGTCGAGCACAAGACGGGTCGCGAAGCGACGGTGGAAGAGTGCATCGCGCATGTGGACAGGGCGATCGAGGAGGGCCTCATGATCGGCACGTACTGGGTGGAGATCGAACAGTACTGCTGGGGCTTTCAGGATGAGGACATGCCGGATTTCATCGCGTTCTGCTTCTGCTGTCCGTGCTGCTGCCATGCGCTGATGTTCCAGAACATGTGCAAAGGCGAACTCAAGCACGTCATTCACCAGTCGAGCGGGTGGCGGGCTGAAGTCGTAGAGCATAAGTGCATCGCGTGCGGCAACTGCGTGAAACACTGTCCGCGGGGCAATCTGAAGCTGGAAAAGGGACGGGTCGTCGTGCACGAGAGCTGCGCGGGCTGTGGTCACTGCCTCAGATACTGCCCGCAGAAGGCGATCCACGTGGTCAAGGTCGGAGAGACCAAGAACGATCTGTACGAGTACTTCGAGAAAACCGGCGCGAAGTGGTAACGCCGGGGCATCTCGGGATTGAAAAGCAAGAAAGTCCTATGTTCAAGGGTAAAAAAGAGGAGGAAACACAAATCATGAGAAAAAACCTTGCCAAGATGGTGCAGCATGTAAACATGCTCAATTTACACTGCACCGAGGACTCTCCGGAGTACAAGCTGCTGGAGAACATCATCACGGACGAGCAGATCGATGTTGTCCTGGCGCTTAAGGTGAGAGTGCCTTACACGCTTGAGGAAGTCGCGAAGCGGGCCGGGATCAGCGTGGAGAAGGCCACGGAGCTCTGCGATCAGCTCTGCATGATCGGCGTTATGGAGTACGAAGACGAGATGGTCAAGGTACCGATCTTCGCACCGGGAAGCATGGAGCTCATGATGCTGAACAAGCAGCAGATCGCAGAACACCCGGAAGTGGCGGAGAGCTTCATCACATATGTAGAGAATCTGACACGGAATTTCACATCGATGTTCCCGAAGGGCAACGGGCTTGTCATCGCGATCCCAGTCGAAAAAGAGATCGCGGCAGAGCCGAAGAGCGTGGGCATCGAGCACCTCAGCTACTGGGTGGAGAAATATGCGCCGTCGCTGAGCGTCGCGGACTGCCAGTGCCGCCGCGCGGGCGAAATGACCGGCAACATCGGAGCGGACCTTCCGGGAGAGTACTGCATCCAGCTCGGAAAGTTCGCGGAATCCTGCATCCGTACAGGGCGTTCCCGCAGGATCACCAAGGAAGAAGCCTATCAGATCCTGGAGTGGACGGAGAGCCTCGGGTACATGCATGAGGTGACGAATGTAGACGGTAAAGAGAACTCCATGTTCATCTGCAACTGTCATCCTGAAGCATGTCTGGCGTTCCGCACTTCCCGCCTCGTCGACACGCCGAACATGATGAAAAACAACTATCTCGCCATGGTCGACACCACCAAGTGCGTCGCCTGCGGCGAGTGCATGGAAGTCTGTCCGATGAACGCGGCCAAGCTCGGCAGGAAGCTGTGCATGAAGAATCCGGTCGAGATCCCTGCGAATCCGACGCCGGACGATCACATCTGGACCAAGGCGAGAAGGCCGGGAGACTTCCGCAACGAGAAGAAGGACGTCATCCCGGAAGTCGGTACCTCGCCGTGCAAGACCGCATGTCCTGCACACATCGCTGTTCAGGGGTATCTCAAGCTCGCGGCGATGGGAAGATACGACGAGGCGCTCGAGCTGATCAAGAAGGAGAACCCGCTGCCGGCAGTCTGCGGCCGCATCTGCAACCGCAGGTGCGAGGATGCCTGCACCATGGGCACGATCAGCGACCCGGTCGCGATCGACAACGTGAAGAAATTCATCGCGGACCGCGAACTTATCGAGGAACAGCGCTTCGTCCCGAAGATCAAGTGGAACCGTGGCAACAAGCTGGCGGTCATCGGAGCCGGCCCGGCGGGGATCTCCTGCGCGTACTATGCGGCCGTGCTCGGTCACGATGTAACGGTATTCGACAAGCAGGAGAAGGCCGGCGGCATGCTCCGCTACGGTATCCCTTCCTTCAGACTGGAGAAGGATATCATCGAAGCGGAAGTCGATGTCCTGAACAAGCTGGGCGTCAAGTTCCGGTTCGGCTGCGAGGTCGGGAAGGACGTCACGATCGAAGAGTTGAGAGCGCAGGGCTACAAGGCATTCTACGTTGCGGTGGGCCTCCAGTCTGGCGGAAAGCTCAATGTGCCTGGCGCTGACGCGGAGGGCGTCACTTCCGGGATCGATTTCATGAGACTGATCAACGAGAACGAAGATGCGCTCAAAGCAGGCAACGTTCCGAAGGATGCGAAGATCACCGGGAACGCGGTGGTCATCGGCGGCGGCAACATCGGAGCTGACGTGGCGAGGACCGCGGTGAGATCCGGCGCGGACAAGGTCATGATGTACGCGCTCGAGGCTTATGAAGATCTGCCGATGGGCCTTGAGGACAAGGCGGAATGCGAAGCGGAAGGCATCAGCGTCAACGGCGGCTGGGGCCCGGCCGAGATCCTCAGCGAGGACGGCAAGGTCACGGGCATCCGGTTCAAGAAGTGCCTCTCCGTCAGGGACAGCGAAGGCAGATTCGCGCCGGTTTACGATGATTCCGAGGTCATCGAAGTCGAGTGCTCGACCATCCTGTACTGCACGGGCCAGAAGATCGATCTGAAGGATCTCCTGAAGGGCACGAAGGTCGAATTCAGACCGAACGGTACGATCGAAGCCAATCCGTTCACGTACCAGACTGCGGAACCGGATATCTTTGTCGGCGGAGATGCCTATACCGGCCAGAAGTTCGCGATCGACGCCATCGCGGCCGGCAAGCAGGGCGCGGATTCACTCCACAGATATTCGCACAAGGGCCACAGCCTCATCATCGGCCGCGACAGGAGAAACTTCATCGAGATCGACAAGGACAACAAGATCGTCGAATCGTACGATTGCCCGCCGCGTCAGGTGATGCCTGTCGATGTCGCGAAGCGCCTCACGTTCAGCGATGACAGACTCGAATATACCGAGGAGATGGTCCGGAAGGAGACCTCCAGATGCCTCGAGTGCGGTACCAGCGTCGTGGATCATACGCGCTGCATCGGCTGCGGTCTCTGCACGACGAGGTGCAAATTCGACGCGATCCACCTCCAGCGGCAGGATACCTACGACTTCGGCGGGACCTACGAGGAGCTCGTCCCGAAGGTCGCGCTCAATGTGGTAAAGAGAACGGCAAGGATCGCCGCGACCGCTGTGAAGGAAAAGGTTGGGAAATAATGCATGAGCTTGGTGTGATGCTGAAAGTGCTCGATATGGTCGAGCACATCGCCGCAGAGCAGAAAATCGATCAGGTCACAGCGATCGTGCTCGACATCGGAGAGCTTTCTTCGGTCGTCCCGATGTTCATCGAGGACTATTTTCCGCTCATGATCGAGGACAGACCGCTGTTCAAAGACTGTGAGCTGGTGATCGAACGGACGGAAGGGATTGCGGAATGCGTGAACTGCGGTGAGCAGTACAACGTGATCGAGAACGACGGGCACTGCCCGTGCTGCAACACCTTTAAGAAGCGCGTGCTGCAGGGCAGGGACTTCGTGATCAAGGAGATCCAGACCCCTGCTCCGATGCAGGAAAGCGCAGGATCATTCTGATAGAGCAGCAGAGGAGCTGCGGAAAGGAAGTCAAGATGTTAAAATTTGTGGGAAAAGTCGCGTGCGTGGCGACGGTCGCCTTTGTCGGATTGACGGTGTACATCGTCGCGTCGGAGCTGATGGCGGCGAAGCAATAGAAGTTTTTAATCAAGTCATCTTTGAATAAACGCAGAAGCGCAGGGCCGGACGGACCTGCGCTTTTGACTGGCGGGGATCGGGGCCTTTTGCTATTCCTGCGGCGGCTGTTCCTGTGGTATAATCAATCAGAAGGCAGAAATGCCGGGGCATTGTCGAAGGAGATACGCAGACGGGCAAAATGATCACCGAAAGAATAGAGGAGGAGCAAGATGCTTGAAATCGGAATGACCGGGAAGAAGTCCCTCATCGTGGATTATGAGCGGACTGCCGCGAGATACGGAAGCGGCGCTTTGGAAGTCTATGCGACGCCGGCGATGGTGGCGCTGATGGAAGGCACCTGCCAGGCGCTGGTGCAGCCTCACCTCGACGAGGGCAAGGGCACAGTCGGTACGGAGATCTCGGTCCGGCATCTCGCGGCGACGCCGGTCGGGATGCAGGTGACTTGCGAAGCGGAGCTCACGGAGATTGACCGGAGAAGATTGACCTTCACCGTGAAGGTCTATGATGAGAAGGAACTCGTCGGCGAAGGGAAGCATGAACGGTTCATCATCGATAACGAGAAGTTCTTCAGCCGGGTGCAGAGCAAGATCGCGGCGATGTAAGGCTGCAAAGGGGAAACTGCTCGGTTCCGCGCTCACGGACATGGTGTACGAAAGGGTGATACTATGAACTACGACGCCATCACAGAGATCGACATCCACGGCATGCGCCCGGAAGAGGCCGTGCAGATGCTTTCCGGGGTTATCGAGAAAGCGCCGAAGTCCGTCTACCGGATCCGCGTGATCCACGGATACCGCCGGGGGAACGCCCTGCAGCGGGCGATTTACGATGAATTCGATTACTTCCACACCTCGGACAGGGTGCTGCGGCTGACGGGCGGCAGCAACCCGGGGATCACCGAGATCATCCTGCGGGAATGGTGAGGGCCTTGAGAGGTCAGGCGGCTTCAATCTTTCATACGGGTGGGCCCACGGGTTTCACCCTTTTTTCATCCGATCGAAAAAACTGCTTGCCTTTCGGGGTGGTTCGGATATAATAGATTTGAGTTAGATAACACTAACCAAAGAAACGAGAAGGACACCATGAATCTGGAATTCGGAGATATTCAGGAAACCGCATTGATCACGCTGGCGATCCGGGCGAGTGAGACGAAGCGGCCGAACGCGAGGATCCGGGACGAGAAGGCGAAGGAGATCATCGACACGCTGGGGGTAGATGTCAGTAAGTTCGATCCGTTCCTGTCCCACGAGGGCGTGGTCGCCAGGACGATCATGTTCCGGGATTAGCTGAAGGCGCTGCTGAAGGAGTACCCGGAGGCGGTCTGCATCAATCTGGGATGCGGTTTTGACGATAAGTTTTCGCAGGTGGATAACGGAAAGCTCCGGTGGTACGATGTCGATCTGCCGGATCAGATCGCGGTCCGGCGGAAGGTCTATGAGGATCGCGACCGCTGTATCATGATGGACGGGGATGCGCTGGATGGCGCCTGGACCGGGAACATCCCGAAGGCCGACATGTACCTGATCGTGATGGAGGGGGTCCTCGAGTATTTTTCAAAGGACCAGGTAAAGACCTGCCTGAACATGCTGTGCGACTGCTTTCCACACGGGTATCTTTTGGCGGAGCTGCACTCGCCGTTTGTCGAAAAGCACAGCAATCAGCATGACGCGGTGAAGCACACCAACGCGTCGTTCGGCTGGGGCACGAAGAGCGGCGAGGAGTATTTGACGGTGGAACCCCGGATGACGCTGGTCTCGGAGAGAAGTTACAATGAAGAGATGAAGAAGTACACCCTGCGGGGGAAGCTGTTCGCGATCATCGGGAAGAATCTGAACAACCGTCTGGCGGTCTATCGGTGGTAAGGATCACGCGGGCCGCATTCCGCTTATCGAAGTGAAGAGAATCCGGATACGCAAGAAAGGTCTTTCTGTGATATAGTATACAGAGAGGCCTTTTTCGTGAAGCGGGTTTACCGGAGCCGGGGCAGACACGGGATGATCTACACGGAGCTGACTTGAGTTACACATAGCATCATAATTCCATGCAGGAGGACTGAAATGAAAACACTGTTCAAAGGCGGAAGCATTTACGACGGGACCGGCGCGAAGCCATACATCGGGGATGTCCTGATTGAAGACGACCGAATCGTCGAGGTGGGTCCGGAGATCCGGACGGAGGCGGACAAGGTGGTCGAGCTGGCCGGCCTTCAGATCTGCCCAGGGCTGATCGACGCGCATTCGCACAATGATTTCTTCTATGACCGGGCGGATTCGGAGAAATACTACAAACCGTTCATCGAGCAGGGGATCACCACGCAGATCACCGGCAACTGCAGCTTCTCGCCGTTCGGCATGGACCCGGATACGCCGTACCGGGACAAGATCGGCGGCGGGCTCTTCGACGCGCAGCACCCGGGTAACTTTGCGGCGTTCAAGGAACACGCAGCCGGGAATCTCCACGTGAACCTGGTCCCGCTGATCGGGCAGGGCTCGGTCCGAGCGGGGATCGCGGGCTACGATCCGACCCCGTTCACGCAGGAGCAGATCGAAAAGGAACTGAGCTTCGTCCGGGAGGCCATGGAAGGCGGCGCCTTCGGCGGGTCGTTCGGCTTCATGTACGAGCCGGACCGCTACGCGCAGGAAGAGGAGATCCTCGCGTTTGCCAAAGAGATCGCGAAGTACGACGGCATCGTGACGATCCATCCGAGGGCCTGCTCCATCGTCAGCGCGGACTACCCGCTCCTCACGAAGAAGTCCCATCTGGAGATGGGCCTGGACGAGGCGGTCGACATCATGCACAAGAGCGGCTGCCGGCTGGAGTACAGCCACCTGATCTTCACCGGGCAGCGGAGCTGGAAGCTCCTCGACAAGATGCTCAAGGTCTTCCACCGCGAACGCGCGGCGGGCAATCCGATCGCCTTTGACAATTACGCGTTCCACTACGGTGCGTCGGTCATCACGGTCGTCTTCCCGGAGTGGTACGCGCAGCTCAGCAAGGACGAGGCCGCGAAGCCTGCGAACCGGTTCAAGCTTCAGCTGACGATCCTGATGTACCGCAAGGTCCTCGGGATCGACTGGGATGA
>CAYLSR010000066.1:0-7525 GCA_964385855.1 uncultured Mogibacterium sp. | reverse complement strand
ATCATTAATATTGAAGGGAAAAAGCTTAACTAAATGACATTGGGACGGTTCTTTTTATCAGCTTTTTCAGGGCAAAAGCTGATAAAAAGAACCGTCCCAATGTCATCATCCGTCATTCTAGCCCAGATCCCGGATCACGCCGAGCGGGAACTCCGCGATCATCTTATCCTGCAGGTAGTCGAGCGCCTCCAGCGCGCTCAGCCCCCAGTTGGTCGGGCAGGCCGTCATCACCTCGACGAGCGAAAAGCCCTTCCCGTCGAGCTGGTATTGAAACGCCTTGCGGATCGCGTTGCGGGTCTTGATGACGTTCTGCGGCGTGTTGCAGCTCACGCGCTCGAGGTAGTGCGGCGCCTTCAGGTCGTTCATCAGTTCGCAGACGTGCATCGGATAGCCATGCTCCTCCGCCTTCCGGCCGAACGGCGCGGTCGTCGCCCGCATGCCGATCAGGGTCGTCGGCGCCATCTGGCCGCCGGTCATGCCGTAGATGCCGTTGTTGATGAAGATGACTGAGATGTTCTCGCCGCGGCTCGCGGCAGACATCGATTCCGCCAGACCGATTGCCGCCAGATCGCCGTCGCCCTGATACGTGTAGTACAGGACGTCCGGGTTGGTCCGCTTGAGCCCGGTCGCGACCGCGCAGGCCCGCCCGTGCGGCGACGTGATCGTATCGTAGGCGATGTAGTCCATCTGCAGACCGGAGCAGCCGATCCCGGTGACCGCGACCGTTTTGTCGACGATCCCGAGTTCCTCGATCACCTCACCGATCAGCTTGATCACCGTACCGTGCATGCAGCCCGGGCAATACCCGGACACCTTGTCCTGGATCGTGCAGGTCCTCTTGTAGATCTTCTCCATGGCACCCTCCTTACCGTCCGCTCTCATACAGCGCTTCCGCCGCGCGGACCACGTCCTCCGCGGTCAGGATATTGCCGCCGGACTTCAGACATCTCTCCACCGGGCACCGCCTGGCGACCGCGTGGTCGACATCCTCCGCCATCTGCGCCGGGATGGACATCTCGGTCACGAGGACGGCGCGGCACCGCCCGTAGTCGATCCGGTCGAACGCGTCGTACGGGAACGGCGAGACCGTGATCGGCCGGATCATCCCGACCTTCTTGCCGGCCTTCCGGAGCCGGCGGACGGCGGATTTTGCGATCCGCCCGGAGATCCCGTAAGAAGCGATGATCAGCTCCGCGTCCTCCGTCATGAATTCCTCCACCATCACGTCTTCGCGCTGCCAGCGCTCGTACATCGCCGCGCTGTCGTTGTTCATCTCCTCCATGATGTCGGTGCTCCAGGTCCCCGGCATGATCCACCCGCGGTTGGCGTAATCCAGCTCATGCCCGTTGACCGCCCAGGTCTTCGCCTTCTTGAACGCCGCGACCTCCTCCTGCGTCCGCATCGGCGGCAGCACCGCCGGCTCCATGATCGTCCCGAGGACGCCGTCCCCGAGGATCATGACCGGATTGCGGTCCCGGTCCGCCAGGTCGAACGCCTTGTACGTCAGATCGGCCGCCTCCTGCACCGTCGACGGCGCCAGCACGATCATCCGGAACCCGCCGCTGCCCGCGGCTTTGGTCGCTTCGTTATAATCCATCTGTGCCGGCTGGATCACGCCGACCCCCGGGCCGCCCCGGGAGATGTTGCAGACGACCAGCGGGATCCGCGCCGCTGCGCAGTACGACAGCCCCTCGCTCTTCAGCGCGATTCCCGGGCTGGAGGACGACGTCATCGCCCTCGTCCCGCCGGCGCCCGCGCCGTAGACCATGCTGATCGAAGCCACCTCGGATTCGCCCTGCACGAACGTCCCGCCAACCTCCGGCAGGCGTCGCGAGAAGTATTCCGGGATCTCGTTCTGCGGCGTGATCGGGTACCCCGCGAAGAACCGGCAGCCCGCCCGGACCGCCGCTTCCGCGATCGCCTCACAGCCTTTCATCAACATCCTCGCCATTTTTTACCCTCCTGCTTTATTCTGAATCTCAGATGCCGGGCCCTTGCAAGGCCTCGGAAAGCACTTTCCCTCTCATTCCTGTATTCAGTATACCAAAACGCCGGAAGAATGTCATCGAAAAAGAGGCCATGCAAAAAGATTTCTCCTTGCACAGCCTCCTGATTGACCTCCTATACCGCCTCCGGCCGCCTCCCGGCAGTCCGCTCCGGCTCTATTTCGCGTTCGGATCGTTCAGATACTCTTCGCGCTCCCAAGGGGCCTTGAGATCCTGGCTGCTGTCCGGAATCGGTCCGAGGGATTCCGCGGCCTTCTGCGCCTCGCGCTTGCGGGCTTCCATCTCAACCTCTTCCCGCGCGGCCGTCACCTTCTTTTTCGTCTCCGAACGGGAACGGGCCGCCATGACGATCGCGTTGATGAGCGCCAGCAGCGCGATCGCGGCGCTGAGTCCCAGCGTCACAGGGAGCATGAACCTTCTGCAGTTCATATCAGACAGCGTGCAGAGATCGAACAGGTAGTACGGGATCGCCGCCGCCAGGCCCGCATTGGCCAGCACGCCGATGTAGATCCCGGCCTTGACGCCCTTGCCCGGCAGGATCAGCGCGAGCAGCACCAGCGCCGCAATCACGATCGTAACGCCCTTCAGCGCCTGCCCAGCCCAGTGGCAGTCCATCCAGGTGCCGTTTGCTTCCTGCGCGCACCCGCTCAGGATCGTAAAGGCTCCCGCGCAGAAAACCGCCGCGAGGACGAGCAAAATAAAGCCGATAATGTTCTTGGATTTCTTCTCTTCCATTGTACCAGTGCCTCCGTGTCAACTGTTCTCTCTCTGCGGATATTTCTCCGCCTCCGTGCTGCGATTTCCGTCCGCGTCACTCGACTTCCGTCTCGTACTCCATGGCGTCCTTGTTGATCAGACCGGTCTTGACGACGCCGCCCAGATACTTCGCGCAGAGCTCCGCGAGCTCCGCCCTCGCCTCCAGGATGAGGTCGAGATTGCTGTCAAACCCGTCGATGATGAAGAGCATATGCGTCGTCTCCTCCGTCATCTGCCCTTCCACGCCCTGCCGCCAGGTCCAGCGGCGCGTCCGCACCTTGCTGCCGGAAGCGTAGACGACTTCGCCCGGTTCGACCGGCTCGCGCTCCTCCGCGCCAAACGGCAGGAACGTATCGCCTTCCACCGAGATCCGCACGCCGAACGACCCTTCCATCGTATCGAGGTCGTGCACGCCGATCGGCAGGTGGTACTTCAGCGACACCGCGTTGCCGAGGTCGACGATGGTGTTGATCACCGGCATCCCCTGACCCTTCGCGATCCGGGTCATCAGCGCCTCGATCGCGCACATGTAGCGGTTCGGATTGATCCCGATGTTGCGGAACGCCTCCCGGTACGGCTGCAGCTCCGGCTCGTTCTTGACCTTCTTGCCGCCGTAGAATTCCTCGCAGGCTTTGACCCCTTCCTGCAGGAACGCTTCGACCTCCGCGTTCATTCCGTGATTGTCCGCTCCGTTTACGCTGACCAGGCCGAACTGTGCGTCCGGGATCTTCGCAAACACGTCTTCAGTAACAAAAAATTTCATCTCTGAGTCCTCTCTTTATACAGTCCTGTCCCTTCAGGATCTTTTGCTGTAAACAGGTTAACACATCCCGCCGGAAAGTTCAAGATATAGTAAGAGGGATGGGGGATGATCCCCACCCCTTGTTTCCTAAAGGTACCGGTCAGGCTTCCTTCCGCTCGTCCGCGATGTTGGCGAACAGCGTGAAGAGGCAGCCTGCCGCGACCGAGACCACCATCGCGATGATCGTTCCGACGATGTTGTCGTTGGAGACGAACGGCGCGACGAAGCACGGCACATACGCGGTGCACTTGACGTTAAAGAGCCCGACGATCAGCCCCGCGATGGTCGACGCCGCGATGACGCCGCCGAACACCTTGCGGCTCCCGAACATGTACGGGTAGGCCGCCTCGACAAAGGTGCCGAACGCCAGGTTGACGAAGAGGTTCGGGATGCAGGCCGCCCGGTCGCCGCGGTTGCGCGGCTTGATGATGTTGGCGAGCTGCACGCCCGCACACACCATGACCAGACCGCAGAGGTCGATCGCGCCGAGGAAGCTGAAGCCCTGTGTCTCCATCTCCAGCAGGATGATCGGGAGGATCGCCGCGTGGTAGACACCCGCCATGATCGCGAACCAGATCGCGAAGCCGCCGACCACGCCCGCCAGCACCGTATTGGTGCTGATCGCCCAGTCGAGGACCGTTTTGATCCAGTTCCCGGCGACCAGGGCCACCGGCGCGATGGCGTATTTTCCTATGAGCCCGGCGATCAGCCCTCCAAGCCCGCCGGCCGCGATGTTGGTCGTGGTCCCCGGGACTTTGTGCGTGAAGCAGAACTGGCTGATGTAGTAGACCAGAATGCCGGCGAAGATACCGACGATGATCCCTCCGATCAGACCGCCGTCCAGCGCCAGATAGCCGGAGACGATACCGGCGACGATCCCGACCTCCTCCATCCCGGAAATCTGCTTCGCCGCGATGGCCGCGACGACGACCGGGATGATGCCGACGAGCGCGTCGAACACTTCCGACAGGCCGCCGCACCCCGGCAGCTTGCTGCACGCGAGCGCCAGCGCCATGGCGATGAACGCCGGCATGGACGACATCATGATGCCGCGGAACTTGATCCGCTTCCAGACGTTCCCCTCCGCCTGCTTCGCGCCGGAGGAGCCGATGACCGGATGGTACTTGATCCCCCACTCCTTGGAGAACGCCGCGATCGCGCTGACCGCGCGCGTCCGGTTCGTCGTCCCTGTCGTCCCGGAGGCCGCGATGACCTTGCATCCGAGCGCCTGCGTCTCCGCCATCGAGGTCCCGCCGGTCCCCGCGACCGGAATCTGCATCTCAGCCGCCGCCGTCAGCGCCTCACGATTGGTCCCCTTCGGATCGCAGCTCAGCAACATGATCCCGTCGATCTCTCCCTGCCGGATCTTATCCGCCAAAATCCGGTCCTGCTCTGTGGCCAGCCCGTTGACCGCCGCCAGCGTCATCTCTTCGCCGGCCTCCACCTCGTTTTCGCCCGCGAGCTGCCACAGCCGCGCCTTCGAATCCTGCGAAACCGTGTCCATGCTCTGCGAAGTCCCGACGAACTGCACAAACGCCACCTCGATCCCCGCCGAAGCCGCCTGCGTAAACACTTCCTTCATCATCGTCTTCGGATCCGCGCCGCCCTGATTGTACAGGTTGCCGCCGCTGCTTCCGATCACTGCCAGTTTCTTGCTCATTGTCCTTTCCCGCTTTCTTTCAATATTCAGATCGGCAGCCTCGCTTCATCAGTTTAGCGCTTTAGCGTGCTAAACTGATTGACCGCCGTATCTATTATGACATATTTCCAGAGATTTGGAAAGCACTTTTTGACACAAAAAACCGGCGGGATGCCCCGCCGGCCTTCACTGAAAGATGCGCTATTGAGGATCTCTTCCGACCCGTTCCAGCCGGTTCTGCTCGGTCCTTCTCGGCAGGAACAGCGGCACGTACTCGATGATCACCTGTGACGTCTCCAGGCCGAACCACCGCACCGGGCTGCCCGCAGCGCGGCGGACGTAGTACTTGGTGTGGATCAGCAGGTTGTCGACCGAGGACATATCGCCCTCCATCGGCATCATCTTGCGGATCATGCAGAATTTGAACGACCCGACATCGGACGCCCCGTAGATTGAATGGCGCTTCTCCTGCGGCGGCAGCTCGCCGCTCGCGAGCAGATCATGCACGATCTGCCGCAGGTAGACGTTGACGCTCTGCTTCACCTTGAAGCCCAGATTCAGGTTGACCCGGAAGATGTAGTCCGTCCCGTAGGTCTCCACCTCGTACTCCCGCTGGAATGGCGTGTTGGTGGTGTTGACGCTGATAAACCAGTAGGCGTCGGCGCGCTTCGGCTCCTTGTCCATCATCGAATACAGGATGTCCCGGTCGATCATCTCGAAGTCGGCCCCTTTTGCCAGATAGACCAGGTTGTTGCTGCAGAGCGGGATCGTGCGGTCCTTCCTCAGGTTTCCGATCGATTCGAGATAATCGCGCATCCGAAGCCGGATGCTCTGCATCTGCTCGATCTGCGTCCCGCGGAACCAGCTGATCATGATAAACAGGATTGCCGCCGAAAGGAGCACGGCCACGTAACCACCGACCACGAATTTGCCCAGGCTGGAGACGAAGAACACGCCCTCCAGCGCGAAGAACACGATCGCGAAGACCGCCGCGCCAAGCTTCCTGTGGTGCAATACGCCGATGTAGACCGTGAACAGAACCGTCATCATCAGCATGCTGATCGTGATGGCCAGACCGTACGCGTTCTCCATGCGCGAGCCGCTGCGGAAGTACAGGACCACCGCGATGCACAGGAACCACAAAATCTTGTTGACGACCGGGATGTAGATCTGGCCCTTGGTATCCGACGGATACCGCACGTTCAGGTGCGGCATCAGGTCCAGGCTGGCCGCCTCGTGCACCAGCGTGTAGCTGCCGCTGATCAGCGCCTGGCTCGCGATAATCGCCGCCAGCGCGCTCAGGAGGATCGCGACCGGCCTCAGGGCCGCCGGGAGCATCATGTAGAACGGATTCATGTCCTCGATCGCCGCCAGCGCAGGATCGCTCTGGTTCCGGATGATCCAGACGCACTGCCCCATGTAGTTCAGGATCAGGCAGACCTTGACGAACGGCCAGCTGACCTGGATGCTGCGCTTCCCGACGTGCCCCATGTCGGTGTAAAGCGCCTCCGCGCCGGTGGTACACAGGAAGACGCTCCCCAGGATCATCAGCCCCGCCTTATTATCCGGGCTGATCAGCACCCGCACGGCGTACAGCGGATTGAACGCCCGGAGGATCGTCAGGTCGCCCAGCGACAGCCAGATCCCCGTGATGCCGAGGAAGAGGAACCACACCATCATCACCGGCCCGAACAGCCGCCCGATCATGCCGGTCCCGGTCCGCTGGATCATAAACAGCACGCTGACAATCGTCACCGTGATGATAAGGACGACCGCCTGCCCGTGCCCCAGGAAGCGGTTCATCACCTCGATGCTTCGCAGGCCTTCGACCGCCGTGGTCACCGTGACGGCCGGCGTCAGCACGCCGTCCGCGAGCATCGTGCAGCCGCCGATCATGGTCGGCAGGATCAGCCACTTCCCGCAGTCCCGGACGAGGCTGTACAGCGCGAAGATGCCGCCCTCACCGTTGTTATCCGCCCGGAGGGCGATAATTACGTGCTTGACCGTCGTCAGCAGCGTGATCGTCCAGATCACCAGCGACAGTGAACCGATGATAAACGCCTGGTCCACGTGCTCGATCCCGCCGTTCCCCTCGACGATTGACTTCATGACGTACATCGGGGACGTCCCGATGTCTCCGTACACGATCCCGATCGCGACCAGGAACATCCCGGCGCTGAATCTTTCTTTATTCTCTGAATTGAGGTGTCCCATTCTTTTTTCCCCTTTGCGGCCGTGCGGGCAGGCCCGCGACTGTAAACCGGTCTCCGAGAGGTTTGCGACCCTGATGTACGAAGTGAACGTGTACTCCAACAAGGGTTC
>CAYLSR010000065.1:7033-7539 GCA_964385855.1 uncultured Mogibacterium sp. | reverse complement strand
TGGTCCTTCGGCAGCGCGAAGATCTTTCCGTCATCACGGGTGTAGATCGCAGCGATGTCGGAGTAGTACTGACTCATGTCAATGCCGTCATTGGCGATGTAGTCCGTCAGATCGAGCAGAACGTCGTTCTCCATGTAGATCTGAGCGTAGTCGGAGTGCATCCAGAACACATCCGGAAGCGTGCCGCCGGACGCGCCTGCTTCGAGCAGTGTCCAGTAGTTGTCCCAGTCAACGACTTCGACCTTAACAGCCGGGTTGCCGAGCGCGGTCCAGTCATCGCAGATCTCCTGGATGCCGTCCTTCTGGTTGGAATCCCAGATGTTGATGGTGATGCTTCCATCACCGGAGGACGAACCTTCGTCAGACCCGCCGCCGCCGCATGCAGCGAACATGAAGGTCATCGCCAGGCACAGTAAAGCAACAAGTAATTTTCTCGACTTCATATTGTCTTCCCTCCTCTTTTGATATATGAGCCTATAAAAAATATTACAATAATATTTCGAAAC
>CAYLSR010000065.1:6134-7002 GCA_964385855.1 uncultured Mogibacterium sp. | reverse complement strand
GGCGGAAGGTGCCGTCATACCCTCCGCGCTCATTCCGGAGCGCCAGTTCGGGTTCTTCGTTCCGGTACGCGGACGGCGTCATCCTGTACTTCTGCTTGAACGCTTTGGAGAAGGTCAGCGGGTCGGAATAGCCGACCGTACCGGCGATGCTGCCGATCGTATCCTCGGTCTCCTTCAGGAGCTGCGCGGCTTTTTCCAGCCGGAAGTTGATGAGGAAGGCCTGCGGCGACATGTGCATCTCGCGCTTGAAGATATTGGTGAGATAGCTGCGGTTGATCCCGATCTGATACGCGATATCCGAGATGCGGATCTTCTCGCCGTACGACCGGGAGATGAGGTCGATCGCCATGTTGACGTACCGGACGTCGGTATAGTTCCGGTAGATGTGCTCCGTCATCAGGGCCAGCGCCTCGTTGAACGCGGCAGTCCGCCGGAGATCTGCCGGCGGCGTCAGCTGCCTCGATTTGAGGATCCGATCGATGGCGCGGCTGATCGGCGCGGTCTCCGCAAGCGTCAGGACGGGCTCCTCCGGCGAGAATCCGATCTCCTTCACGACGCTCTCCGCGCGGTAGCCGTTAAACCCGATCCAGGTGTACGACCACGGTTCGTCGTGATCGGCCTGGTAGAACGTCTCCTCCCCCGGGCGGATCAGGAACATCTGCTTTTCGGACAGCCGGTATTCCCGGTCTCCGATCCGGAAGATCCCCCTGCCGGCCGTGATCACGTGGATCAGAAAGTTCTCCCGCACATACGGGCCGAAGCTCCAGTCCGGCACACAGTCCTCTTTGCCGCAGTATGCCAGATAGAGCGGATGGATGGTCTTGGTCGTGTATGTCTGTTCCAGATCTTCCAGACAGCTGAAATGATT
>CAYLSR010000065.1:0-6124 GCA_964385855.1 uncultured Mogibacterium sp. | reverse complement strand
AGTTATGGAATATTTTTTGAGGAGACTTCGACAGCCAGTAAATGAAGTTGTACTGCCTGCTGAGCAGACCCGGAAAGCTCTCCGAATCTTTAAATGGATTAGAACGGCCATTGAGTTTTAAATAGAGTAACCGGTTACTTGTAGCATTATATTATAAAACTGTTCGCTCTGTCAACGGTTTCCTGCCGTTTCCGGCGTCGTCGCCCGCGCGATCAGCACCGGCGGGATCATCTGATACTCCGGCGGGAGCGGCTTGCCCTGCCGACGCGCTTCGATCTGCCGGTCCAGAAGCCCGACCGCGGCTATGACGATCTGATCCAGCTGCTGGCGCACCGTGCTGATCGGGATGACCGCGTGTTCTGAGACCGTCGTGCCGTCGAATCCGATCAGGCGGTACTCCTCCGGCAGCCTCCCGTATCTGCGAAGCAGGGAGGCAAGGATCAGCCCGGCGATCTCGTCGTTGCTGCAGAAGATACCCTTGCGCTTCTCCGGATACTGCTCTCCGATCTCCGCGATGATCCGGTCGATGCTCTGCACCAGATCCCGGTAGTCCCGCTCCGGCGGGTAATACAGGATCTCGTGCGTCCGCCCGCTCTCCCGGCCCACCTCTTCAAACCCCGTGACCCGGCCGTAGGCCGGAACGTGGCGCTGGTCTTCATCTTTGTTGATGTGGATCAGCACTTCGCAGCCGCACCGGCAGAGCAGCCGGGTCGCCTCGCGGCCGCCGAGGTGATTGTCCGTGTTGACGCTGCACACGAAGCGGTCCTCGCGCTCGACCGCGACGACCGGGAGCCCGCAGGCCGCCAGCTCCGCGGACGGCAGCGTGTGCGACAGGACGATCAGCCCGCGCACGTTGTGCTCCATCAGTTCCCGGATGTACCGGCGCTCGACCTCCGCGTCCTGGTTGCCGCTGAAGACGATGAACTTGTAGCCGTACGTCTCGTAGGTCTTCAGAAACTGCTCCAGGATCTCCGCGTAATAGCTGAGATAGAGGTTCGGTACGATCAGACCGACGAACTCGGTCTCGCCCTTCGCGAGGATCCGGGCGATCTTGTTGCTCCGGTATCCCAGCTCCTCCAGGGCGCGACGGATCTTCTCCCGGTTCTCCGGCGTCACGGTCTCCGGGTGGTTGAAATACCGGGAGATCGTGGTCTTGGTAAACCCGGTGTGATCCGCGATATCCTGAAATGTCACTCTGGTCTTGCTCATAACGATTCTTTCCTCTTGCAAAGCCACAGGAATCCGTACGCCGGGAGCGTGCAGGCGCCGCCCTCCGTCACGCGGCCCGACAGGAGGTCCTCATACCCCGGGAGGCTGATCGGAAGCTCCTGCGGGGTTTCGGAGAAGTTAAACAGCCCGGCGAGCACTTCCGCGCCGTAGACCCGCTCGACTCCGAGCACCCGGTCGCTGCCGGTGTCGAAGGTGCGGACCTCCGCGTCCGAATGGAAGACTTCGTGGGCGCTCCGGATGCGGGCGAGCGTCCGGATGCCGTCGTACAGCTGCTGCTGCACCGTGCCAGGCGTCTTTCGGCGCGCTTCGAGTTCCCACTGGAAGCGCCCGCGGTGCAGGTACCGGCTGTCGCTCCACTTGGCCGGATCGTAGTGGTAACTGTAATCGTTGAGCTGACCGATCTCGTCTCCGCTGTACAGGACCGGGATGCCGCTCTGCGTGAACATCCAGGCGTGCAGCATGAGGTCGCAGTCGATCCCCCGGCGGATGGCCGGCTCGTTCTCCTCGTACAGCGCAGATTCCAGCCCGGACAGCGAGGCGGTCGTCCCGCAGAGGCGGGCGTCTCCGAGCGCCTCCGCGTCGTTGTAGAGCTCGCCGCGGGACCAGCTGCCGTCCCACCGACCGGTGAACCAGTCGTTGAGATACCGCTTGTGCGGCACCTCCTGCATGCCGAACCACGCGAGCCACGGGTAATCGAGTCCCCAGCCGATGTCGTCGTGGCAGCGCAGGTAATTCTGAAACAGCGTATGCGAAGGCAGCCACTGCAGCTGGTCGATCTGATGCCGCAGCAGGCGGACGTCGCGGGTCGCCAGCGTGTGCCACGTCGTGCACATGGTCGTCACGTTGTAGAGCATGTCGCACTCCGGGCGCTCCTGCGAGCCGAAGTACGGCGCGACCTCGCGCGGCTCCATGACGACCTCCCCCAGGAGCAGCACGCCCGGACAGACGACCTGGCAGGCCAGCTTCATCATGCGGGTGAGCGTGTGGACCTGCGGCAGGTTGCGGCAGTTGGTACCGAGCTGCTTCCAGATATATGGAATCGCGTCGAGCCGGATGACGTCCATGCCGCGGTTCGCCAGGTACAGCAGGTTGTCCGTCATGTCGTTGAAGACCATCGGGTTGGCGTAGTTGAGGTCCCACTGGAACGGATAGAACGTCGTCATGACGATTTTGCCGCAGTCCGCCAGCCACGTGTAGTTGCCCGGCGCGGTCGTCGGGAAGACCTGCGGCACGTGCTGCTCGAACCGATTTGGGATCGACCAATCGTCGTACAGGAAGTACCGGCCCATCGCCAGCGGGTCACCCGCGCGGGCGGCTTTGGCCCAGGCGTGCTCCTCGCTGGTGTGGTTGAGGACGAAATCCAGGCAGAGCACCATGCCCTTGTCCCGGCAGTCGTCCGCCAGCGCCTCGAGGTCTTCCATCGTGCCGAGGTCGGGCCGGACCTTCCGGAAGTCCGAAACGGCGTATCCGCCGTCGCTCTTGCCTTCCGGCGTGTCCAAAAGCGGCATGAGGTGCAGGTAGTTGATCCCGCACTCCTCCAGATAGCCGAGCCGTTCGCGGACGCCCTGCAGCGTACCGCCGTAGTTTTCGGGATACATCATCATGCCGTACATGCGGTTGGTCCGGTACCAGTCCGGCTCCCGCAGGCGGGCCTCGTCGACCTCTCGCAGCGCTTCCTTGCGCGCCTGCCAGTTCCACTCGAGCATGTCGCGGAAGTACGCGAAAGCCGCTCCGTCGCCCGGATAGAGTTCATCAAAAAGCCGCCCCACTTCTTCGCCGAACTGCTGCCAGCGTCGCTCAAAAGCCGTCATCCCGTCTACTCCTTTACTGTCAGTTCATCGATCGTCGGCATCGCCGGGATCGCTCCGCTCCTCGAGCAGGTCAGCGCCGCGGCGCGGTTCGCGAACCGGAGGTAGTCCTCCAGCTCCGACACCGTCAGACCGTCCAGCGGTCCGCCCGCCCGGACGGCCAGCCGGCTGAGCAGCGCGCCGAAGAACGTGTCGCCAGCGCCGTTGGTGTCCGCCACCTTGACGCGGCAGCCCGGGACGATCCCCGTCTCCGCGCCGAGGCGGTAGAACACGCCTTCGCCGCCCAGCGTGATCACGATCAGCGGGATCCCGCCGTCCTCGCTGAGCTGCAGGCTCCCCGCCGCCGGGTCCTCCGTCCCGGTCAGCAGCGGCAGCTCTTCGTCCGAGATCTTGAGGACGTCCGCGGCGGTCAGCAGCGCGCGCATCCAGCGCACGGCCGTCGCCTCGTCCGGCCACAGGTTGGCTCTGTAGTTCGGATCATAGCTGATGAACGAGCCCAGCTTTTTCGCCTGCCGGACCGCCTCGAACGTCGCCTCCCGGACCGGCTCCGCCGTCAGGCTCAGCGACCCCATGTGCAGGAAGACCGGCTTCAGGGCCTCCTGCTGCAGCGCCTCGATGACTTCCTCCCGGCAGAGCAGCGTATCCGCGCCCGGATCCCGGTAGAAAGCGAAGCTCCGCTCCCCGTCGCTCCCGACAGAAACGATCGCAAGCGTCGTCGGCGCCTCGGCCGTCTCGTACAGCCCGGTGATGTCGACTCCGTTCTCCGCCAGCGTCTCCTTAAGTGTCTGTCCGAACGAATCCTTCCCGACCTTGCCGATGAACCCGGTCCGGGCCCCCAGCCGCGCCGCGGCGACCGCCACGTTCGCCGGCGCCCCGCCCGGGTTGGCCGCGAACTGTCCGATCCCCTTTTCGGTGCCGGTCTGCGTCAGATCGATCAGCACTTCTCCCAATGTCATGATGTCCAGCATTTGATCTTCCTGTCCCTTTCTCCTGATTTGTATTCTCATAACCGGCACGCCTTTCCGGGCAGCATAACCGGTTACTTGTCGCTATTTGTACTATACCATCCGAAGCCCCCACGGTAAAGGACTTTTGCGGCGGGCCGCCGGCGCTCCCGGCATTACCGCTCCGTCACGTCCTTCAGGAACCGCTGCAGCCCCGCCGGCAGCTCCGGAACCTCCGCGAGGTGTGTCTTTCCGAGCGGGATCTTCTTGTTGGTGCCGTGGTAATCGCTGCCGGCCGTCACATAGAGGCCGAAGCGGTCCGCCAGAGCGAGGTTTTCCCGGATGAGGTCCGGCGTGAATTCGGAATAGTACGCCTCCAGCCCGCGGAGGCCCATCTCGGTCAGGCGTCCGACGCGCTCCGCCAGCGCGGTGCCGTAGATGTGCTGGCTGCCGTTGCCGTAGGACGGATGCGCGAGCACCGGGATGCCGCCGCTCTGCAGGATCGCCTCGACCGCCTGCTCCGGGCGGAAGCTCAGGTTCCTCATCTCCGGCAGATCCCCGATCATCGCGATGGCCTCCTCGCGGGTCGCGGCGTAACCGCGGCGCACCAGAAGGTTGGCGATGTGCGGCTTGCCCGGGTTGGACAGCGCCTGCAGGGCGGCGACCTCCTCCGGCGCAAACTCGATCCCCCGGCGGCTGCGCAGCCGGTCCAGGCGGCCCTGCAGCTTCCTGAGCCGGACTTCGTGCGCTTCCGCGGCGAGCCGGCGGACCGGTTCCGCATCCGGATCGTAGCCGTAGCCCAGGATGTGGTACGACCCCTTCAGGTCTTTGCATGAAAACTCCACGCCGGTCAGGAACCGCAGCGCCTTCTCGCCGGTCTCCGCTTCGCCCTGCTCCGACAGCAGCCGGATCATCTCCTCGCAGCCCCGCACCGCGTCGTGGTCGGTGATCGCGAAGAGCCGGATGCCCGCCGCCCGGACCTTGCCGAGCAGCTCCGCCGGCGTATCCGTGCCGTCCGAAATGGTCGTATGGATGTGCAGATCGATCTGCGCCGGTCTGATCTCTAAAGCATTCATCTTCGCAAGCCCTCCCCTGTGCGGATTATTCCCGTAACATTATATAACAGGGCGCAAACGGTTGCAATGAAGCCGGCGGCGGTCGGTAAACCGCATTTTTTATTCATCTCGGGGGATGGAATCGGCGAAGAATGTGGTATACTTACAGTAACGAATCAGTTCTCGCAAAGAGGAGGAATACGGTTATGCTCAAGAATTTCGTGAAGGCCATCCAGCCTGACAGCGATGTGATCAAGCAGGAGACCCGCAGGCAGCAGGAGATCCTGGCAGGTTATCAGATGAAGATCAAAGAGGCCAAGCTGCCGGTCATGGTGATCTTTGAGGGCTGGGGCGCCGCCGGCAAGGGCAGTGTGATCAGCCGTGTGATCAAGAATATCGACCCAAGGTTCTTCAACGTCCGGACCCTGTCCGCGCCGACCTCGGAGGACAAGCGCTACCCGTTCCTGCACCGGTATCTGATGCAGATCCCGGAAGCCGGGAAGTTCACCTTCTTCGACTCGTACTGGATGGAGGAAGTCACCACCCAGCGGGTCGAGGGCAAGCTCAGCGACGCGGAGTACCGCAAGCGCATCCAGAGCATCAACACGATGGAGCGCTCCCTCACCGACAACGGCTATCTGGTCATGAAGTTCTTCTTCCACATCAGCCAGAAGGAGCAGAAGAAGCGGCTGACCGAGCTGCAGTCGAGCAAGAACACCCGCTGGCGTGTCAGCGTGAACGACATGCTCCAGAACAACTACTACGACAAGTATCTGGACGTCTACGACAAGTACCTGACCGACACTAACCGGTCCTCCGCGCCGTGGTACATCATCGACGCCAAGAACCGCAAGTGGGCGGAGCTGCAGGTCCTCCAGTTCCTCAACCTGGGCATCGACACGGCGCTCAAGAACCAGGCGCTGGCGGTGCCGATCCTGCAGAACACCTTCCCGCTCAACCCGGTCGTCAAGCTGTCCGACATCCCGCTGGAAGGCAAGACGATCTCCTCGGAGGAGTACGACAAGGAGCTCGAGAAGCTGCAGAAGGAGCTGGGTAACCTCCACAACGAGCTCTACCGCAAGAAGAT
>CAYLSR010000064.1:0-7539 GCA_964385855.1 uncultured Mogibacterium sp. | reverse complement strand
GAAAAAGCCATTTTAATCCGTCTTCAAATTTCCGCAGAAGACAACCAAATCCCTGAACTCCAAGCTGCTGAAAAGATCTTAATTAGAAATCTTACTGAAACCCGGTCGCGGAGATCAATCCGGCGATCCGGGACCTCACGAATCTCCCGAACCAGAATCAGGGCACGCTGCGGTTCGGGAGGCTCAACCTGCAGGCGCTGGTCCGGCGGGTCAGGCAGGACTTCGCGGGACTGGAGGCGGAGACCGGGATACAAGGCGAATACAGCATCGCCATGACGCACCTGAACGAGTTCGCGCACCCCGCCCGCTGGAATAAATGCGTAAAATATCATTCTTTTGCGGAACACGGGCAAGACATGTGTTATATTAGAAGTGGGTTCCGAGACGGGTTCCCAGGATAAAACAGAAAGAACAGCGCGGGCCGGATCTGCCGGTTTGCCCGCGGACACGGAGCCGAGATGCAGTATCACGTGACGAAAGAAGAGCAGGAATACCTGGACCGGTACGACATCCGCCAGTTCGAACAGCCGTCGGTCACGGCGGACATCGCGGTGTTCGCGATCCGGGAGCGGGAGGAGTCCAGGGAGTACCGGAAGGATCCCGATCTGGTGCTCTCCCTCCTCCTCATTCAGCGAGGCAATTATCCGTACAAGGACTGCTGGGCGCTGCCCGGCGGTTTCCTGCGCCCCGGTGAGAGCACGGAGGAGAACGCCTGCCGGGAACTGGCGGAGGAAACATCCATCACCAAAGCCTACCTGCGTCCGTTCGGGATCTTCAGCGAAGCCGGCCGGGATCCCCGCGGCTGGATCCTCTCCCACGGGTTTCTGGCGCTCGTCGATCACAGGGACTATCAGGTCCGGGCAGGCGCGGACGCGTGGGATGCCCGGTGGTTCAACCTAAGCGTTGACGTCCGGGACCAGCAGAAGCAGATCGAGGGAGCCAGAGCCCTCCTCACCTGCCGCTACCGGCTGACGCTGGAGAATCCTGAGCTGGGCATCGCGCTGACCGCCGAGCTCGAGGAGATCCGCCGGTTCGACCAGCACCACGAGGCGATCTCCTACCGGATCCTGCGCGATGACGGCTTCGCCTTCGACCACGCGAAGATCATCCTGCAGGCTTTCCTGGAACTGCAGCGGCAGACCGCGCGGGAGGGAACGATCGTCTTCGACCTGATGCCGGAGCGTTTCACGCTCAACATGCTCCAGGATGTCACGGAAATCATCCTGGGCCGCAGGCTGCTGACCCCGAATTTCCGGCGGAAGATGCAGCCGCTCGTGACGGCCACGGATGAAATCGTGACCGGGATTGGACACCGCCCCGCCAAGCTGTACAAGAGGAATCTGGAGGCGTATTACGCCCTGCCGGAGAATCAATGAACGCTCCGGCGGTACGCCCGGCGCATAAGCGAAACACCCCGCCGAGGCAGGGTGTTTTTTATCGATCTTACCGCAATCCGCGTTCCCTACAGCAGGATTACCGTCACCGCGTCCCCGGTCCGGAGCTTCCCGGTTCCCGCCGGAACATCGATCATCGCGTTCATGTGCCGGCTCGAAGAGACATCTCCGTTCCCGCCGGTGTGCCCATCTATATACGCTTTCCCGTCCTGCACGTAGCAGCGGATGAAGCGCCGGATTGGGCTCTCGCGGGTGTAGTCGCCGACGAGCTCCGCCGCCTGGCGGATCATCTCCAGGCTGTCGTTTCCGGTCATTTCCGCGACGACCGGCCGCACCAGCATGTGGAGATCGACAAACGACGCGTACGGATTGCCGGACAGCGAAAGCACCAGCGTATCACCGTACTTCCCGGCCATCATGGCTGCGCCCGGCTTGATCCCGACCTTCCAGAAGACCCGGTCGATCCCCATCATGTCAAAGACCTCATGCATGATGTCCTTCTTGCCGACCGAAACACCGCCGGTCGTCACGATGAAGTCCACTTTGTCTTTCCATTCGCGGATCTTCGAGATGCAGACTTCCGGGTCATCTTTGGACTGCAGCATCGCCAGGACCTCGACGCCCCAGTCTTCCAGCTGCGCGGTCAGGGTGAAGACGTTGGAATCGTAGATCTTGCCCGGCGCCAGCGGTTCGCCCGGCATCCGGATCTCGTCGCCGGTGGAGAGGACGGCCGCCCGCGGCTTGCGGAACACCTTCGCCTCCGTACGGCCCGCGCTGGCCAGCATGCCGACTTCAGAAGGTCCGAGGTGTTCTCCCTCCTCGAGGAGCACCGACCCCTTCCGGTAGTCTTCTCCCGGGAAGATGTAATTCTGGTCTTTCCGCATCTGCCGGTAGATCTGTACGGTCTCTTCCCCGTAGTCGGATTCTTCCTGCTTGATGACCGCGTCCGCTCCCTTCGGGATCGGCGCGCCGGTCATGATGCGGACGCATTCTCCTTCGTGCACTTCGCCTTCGAACCAGCCGCCCGCGTCCACCTCACCGAGGACGCGGAGAGTGACCGGTGTCTCTTTGGAGGCGCCTTTGGAATCCTCCGAGCGGATCGCGTAGCCGTCAAACGGTGAGCGCGGGAACGGCGGCTGATCGTGCGGCGCGATCAGGTCCTCTGCGAGGATCCTGCCGCGCGCCTGCCGCGTGCTCACGACTTCCGTCTCCGCGATCTTGCGAACGTTATCCTTCAAAAACTGCACCGCCTGCTCGAGCGGCAGGGCTTCCGCCGGCTGCTTTCGGATCCGCGCGGCGATGCGCTCCTGACGCTCGAGCTCCGCCCGCTCGGCGGCTTTTCCGAGAAGCGCGGCATATTCCTCCGCGGAATTGATATTCATAAACAGCTGGTCGTCGATCCCGGCCTCCTCCGTCGGCACGATCCGTGTCCGGATCTTCTCGAGGAACTTCTGCATCTTGTAGAGGCCCTGCCCGATCTCCTGTTCCAGCACGGGGATGCAGGTCACGGCGTAGTAGCCGAACGTCGTCTGCAGCCGGCCGCTTTGGCTCTGCCAGATGACCGCGTCATGCTCATCATCGATATAGCAGCTGAGTTTTTCCGCCAGTTCCGCACTGTAGAGCGGCGCGTCGCACGGGGATAAAAAGAGCCCGTCCAGCCCCATCTCCTTCGCCACTTTCAGGCAGGCCAGAAGGCCGCCCATCGGGCCGATATAGTGTCCGTGTTCATCGCAGGTCTCGTCCTTCACGAGCGTCCAGCCCGCAGGAACTTCCTGCTCGTATGCGGCCGCCGAGAGGAAGCACGGGAGCCCCGTCCCCTCCATCTCCCGGATGATCCGGGCGGCGAATGTCTCATCGTTATATTCCAAAAGCGCTTTGTTGCGGTATCCGAACCGCTTTCCGGACCCCCCGGCCAGCAAAACGCAACCCCAGTTTCCTGTCATGGATCTCCCTCCGTATGTCGAACAGATACTTACATTATATACCCGGATTATTATACAAGAGCAGTATCGATAAGGCAATTCACAATTCGCGTGAAGAGTGCCACGAGCGGGCAGCCCTCCGGCTTGAATAAACCAGCTCATGAAAAAAGGCGGCCTCACCGGTCCGGTTTGACAGCCTCTGTTCTCTATCGTTCGACCCTCTCGCCGATCGCCTTCGCGATCCCTTCCGCATCCTCCAGATCCGCAGTCGGTTCGTCGAACGTGCCCGCCGGCCAGTCCGTCGCGATGAGGAACCTTCCGGCCGGATTGGACGCCGGCCTGTCGGAGATTGCCCGCCGGATGACCTCGATCTTGGGCAGCGTGCTGTCCTTGAGCCCCTCGACGAGGATGAGGTCGGCCTCCGGGAACAGCGCGAGCAACGCCTCCTCGCGCTCTCCGGTCCCCTGCTTGTGCACGAAGATCCGGTGATCGGAAAAGCAGGCGACCCCGTAGGCGCCGTTCTCCGTGAAGCGATACGTATCCGTCCCCGGCACATCGCACGTGAAATCATGTCCGTCGTGCTTGATGACGGCGACTTTATACCCCTCGCCGGAAAGCCGGGAGACCAGCTTCGTTACCAGCGTCGTTTTGCCGGAGTTCTTGATTCCGCAGATGCTGATGATCTGTTGTGTCATGACCGTTCAGTCCCACTTTCCGTCGTTCAGGCGCGACGCCTTGGATTCCGCGAAATAAAAATTATAGACAACCCGATACTGATCCGCCGTCTTCTCATCGCTGCAGACGATGCAAACCGTCTTCGGATACTCGCTGACCTGCTGATGCTCGCGAATGGCCTGCTCGATCCAGCTGATATTCTGGAAATTCACAGAAGTTCGCGCATCGAGTTCCAGAGACTGAAAGCAGACGGTCTCCATCTGTTTCATCGCCGCGTCCTCCAGCATTCTGTGCATATAACCCTTATAATTTTCCATCGTCGCCTCCCCGGCAGGGCGCGCGATCGCCGAGGCGAACTCCTCTGCCCCGACAACAAAGACTTCCATATTCATCTGTCGTACCTCCGCTTCCCGGATATATTAAGCATATCAAAACAACCCCGCGATTGCAATGCCGGCTTCGGGCAGCCGGCAATTGTCAACCCGCCGCAAATACCGTATAATGAGTGTATCAAGGACAGGAGGGCCTGACCATGCAATACTCTGAAATCCAATACCACATCCAGTGCCGGCCGGGAGACGTCGGCCGCTACGTGATCCTGCCGGGCGATCCGGGGCGGGTGCCGCTCATCGCGGCATACCTGAAGGACGCCGTGCAGATCGTTCAGAATCGTGAATACAACGTTTATACCGGGACGCTGCTCGGAGAAAAGGTCTCCGTCTGCTCGACCGGGATCGGCGGGCCGTCCGCCGCGATCGCCATGGAGGAGCTCTGCAACATCGGCGCGGATACCTTCCTCCGGATCGGAACGTGCGGGGGCATCGACCTCGATGTTCAGGCCGGCGATGTCGTCGTGGCCACCGGGGCGATCCGCTATGAGCACACTTCCTGCGAATACGCGCCGATCGAGTATCCGGCCGTCCCGGATCTGGATTTGACGATCGCTCTCAGGGACGCCTCGCTGGAACTGGGCAACCGGACGCATACCGGCGTCGTCCAGTGCAAGGATTCGTTTTACGGGCAGCACAGCCCGGGCAGGATGCCGGTCGCGCCGGAACTGCTGGCGAAATGGGATGCCTGGAAGAAGCTCGGCGTCAAAGCTTCCGAGATGGAGAGCGCGGCGCTCTTCGTCGTGGCAAGCGCCCGCGGGGCGCGCTGCGGCTCGTGCTTCCACGTCGTGTGGAACCAGGAGCGGGAAGCCGCCGGCCTGGACCAGCAGACGCAGACGGACACCGATGCCGCGATCCGCGTCGCGGTCCGCGCGATGGAGAAGACCATCTCGCAGGACCGGGCATCTGGGAGGTGATCTGAGATGAAAACAAATATCCATAACGCGCATGCGTCAGCTCGGAGCTTCCGGATCCTGTTGATCACCCTGCTCCTCTGCCTGATCGCGATTCTGCCGGCACACGCGGCGAGCAATTTCTACGTCACCGACTACGACGTCCGGATGGTCGTCAATGAAGACGACACCTATGAGATCACCGAGACGATCGACGTGCATTTCACCGCGCCGAGCCACGGCATCTACCGGTCCATCCCGTACCGTGCGGATCTGCACAGGGACGGTCAGCACTCCGTCTACTATGCGAAGATCCGTGATTTTGAGATGCTCTCCGGCCAGCCGTGGAAAAAGCAGAAGGACATCGACGCCTATTCGATCCGCATCGGTGACCCGGACCGGTACGCCGATACCGATACGACGTATCAGTTCCGCTACGTCTTTGACAACCGCGGCGATCACCTGAACGGCGCGGATGAGGTCTACTACAACCTCATCGGCACCGACTGGGAGACGCAGTCGATCGATCACATCTCCTTCGAGGTCGTCTTCCCGAAGCCGATCGACCCGGCGAACGTGGGCATCCGGAACGGCGAGCAGCTCCTGCTGCCGTTCGAGTCGGAGGACGACCGCATCATCCGCGGCGAGACCACGGAGAACGTCCTGGGCGGGCTGACGATCCGCGCCGTCCTGCCGGAAGGCTACTTCGCCGCGCAGGCCCGCGCCTCCAACCTGCTGTACTACCTGCTGTCCGCCGTCCTCGCGGTGGCTGCCGTCCTCGGGGCGGTCGTATGGCTGCGGCACGGCAGAGACCCGGAGATCATCGAGACGGTGGAATTCTACCCGCCGGAAGGTCTCGGTCCTGCGGATCTGGGCTGTCTGATGAACGACGGAACGACGACCGGAGACCACGTGATCAGCATGCTTCTCACGCTCGCGGACAACGGCTACCTCAAGATCACGGAGTTCGAGAAGGAAACCGGAAAGCTCCGCAAAAAGCGCAAGACGGAGTACCGGATCACCCTGCTTAAGGACTACAGCGACTGTACGCCGGAGGAGCAGACCTTCCTGAACGGGCTGTTTGAAGACGGCACGGTCACCTCTGTCCTGCTCTCCGACCTCGAGGACAGCTTCTACGAGACCGTCAACGACATCAAGGGGCAGATCGACGCGAAGTACGCGGATCGGCTCTACGACGAGTCCGCCGGCCGGTACGCATCCTGCCTGCGCGGTGCCGGCTCGATCGGCGTTATCCTGCTGGTCCTGCTGTCCAAGCTCCTGACCGGCAGCGCCTTCATCTGGGGCGGCGAATGGATAGCGAGCATCCTGGTGCTCCTGGCGCAGATCGTACTGCCGCTGGTGGGCTTTGCGTGCGTCAGCAAGTATATCCAGACGGGCAAGAAGAACCCGCTCCTCTACCTGCTGTTCCTCGTGGTCGTGGCCATCGGCTTCGGGCTTGCCCGGGCCTTTGACACCTTCCTCTCAGGGCAGACGGTACCGTTCCTGATCGGGCTCGTGATGTGCCTGCTGCTGTTTATCATGGGCGGCCTCTGCGAACGCCGGACGGACTACTACTCGCAGATGCTTGGCAAGATCCGAGGATACAAACACTTCCTCGAGACCGCGGAAAAAGGCCGGATGGAAGCGCTTGCACAGCGGGACCCGGGCTACTTCTACCGCAATCTCGCGTTTGCCTACGCGCTGGGGGTCACAAAGGTGTACACGGAGCACTTCGCCTCGCTGGCGACCAGTCCTCCGGACTGGTATGATTCACCGTACACCGGCTACGACACCTTCAGCACCTTGCGGGTGCTGGACGCCGTGGACACCATGATGGATCGCGCCGGCAGCAGCATGACCTCCTCCCCGTCCAGCGACGGCGGCTCGTTCTCCGGCGGCGGCGGTGGCGGCGGCGGTGGCGGCGGCTCGTGGTAGCTCGCGCTGGACCCGCTGCACAAAAGGGATCACGAAAAGGGACGGACCGCTTCGACAGTCCGTCCCTTCTGTTTAGTACCATGCGGAGGGATCCCCCCGTCAGAACCGATCTGTATGCCGGTGAAGTCCTCACACTTCGACGAAGATCTCGCCGAAGAACGGCTCCACATCGCCGTCCACGAAGTCCGCGATCTTCGCGCCGAACTCCGCGAGCCCCGGGCCTTTCAGGTGCTCCTCAAAGAGTTCCATGCTCTCCCACACTTCGTCCATCATGAACGTGAACTGATCCGGGCTCTGGATGACCTTCATGGAAACACAGCCCTTGTCGCTG
>CAYLSR010000063.1:516-7806 GCA_964385855.1 uncultured Mogibacterium sp. | reverse complement strand
CGGTTGATGCACCTGCAAAAAGTGTTGAGTGTTAATTATTCTGGAAGTTCAGAAATTGAGCAAACGCAGCCTTATCAAAACGATCGGCTTATTGCAGGTGATCGAAAAAGAAGGATTCCCCGCCTATATCGCAGGACCCTGCCTTGAGCGGATCCTCACGGGGAATGAATTCAACCGGTGTGAGATCATAACGGAGGCTTCTTTTTGCGTTCTCAAAAGTATCTTCCCCGATCTGCAGTCTCCGCAGGATTCCGGTGCGGAATCATCTCCGGAGGACATACGGACCGCACAGCTTGTGCTGAAGGATAAGAACGCCTGCATGACCGTAAACTTTCATACCGGTCTCGCGATCAGGGCGTATCTTGACAGCTGCATCTTCACCTGTGACGCCGCAGCTATGAACCGCAAAGAGGAGTGGATCGAGCGACATGACGGGAAGCACGATCTGCTGCATAAAACCATCGACACGATCGAGGACCCGAAAGCCCTGTTCCAAAGAGATCCGGTCACCATGATGACGACGATCCGGTACGCTGCCGAAAGCGGCTTCACGATCGCCGACCGCGTCCGGAACGCCTCGAGGAAATACGCGGGGCTCCTCCGAAAGGCAGCGCCCGCTGTCCGAGAGCAGATCCGCGACGACTTCATCACCATCCTGACCTCGGATCATGCCGGGCACGGTCTGGAGATGCTCGGGATGACAGATACCCTGCAGGCGATCATCGGACTCAGGCGCGCCAGGATCATGAAGACCGCCGAGCTGAGGGCCTTCAAAGACCTCTGGACCGAGATGGACAATCTTCCGAACGAGCGGCTCGAGCGGATCTGCATGTTCTATCTGTGCTTCGAGGGTCGCAACATGGCGGAGCTCGCGGAGCAGCTGCCCTACGACGATGAGGTCATGAGCCGCATACAGGACGCTCAGAAGTATCTGCCCCGGATCAGCATGATCCGGAAGAAGCAGAGCCTGCTGGATCTGATCGACGAGATCGGGCTGGACCGGTACAGATTCCTCGACCGGCTGACCATCGATCAAGCCAAGGCCTACGGATTATCCGACAAGAAATCACGCGAGCGCGCGAAGCTGCTCGCTGATCAATAACGACATCACAGATTTATCGAAAGGAGGCGTGTACCAATGAATGCTGGCAGATTTGCCGGAAAGACAGCGATCGTGACGGGCGGAAGCAGCGGAATCGGATATGCTGCAGCTAAGCGTTTACTGGAAGACGGGGCTGCGCATGTGGTCCTGTTCTCGCGGAACGCCGATAAGCTCGCAAAAGCAGCCGGTTCGCTCGATCAGGAAAGATGCGAATGGCTGTCCGTCGATGTGAGCGATGAGTCGCAGGTCAAAGAAGCTGTCAAAACCGTCGCGGAGAGGCACGGCGCAATTGATTACCTTGTAAATATGGCGGGGATCCCGGGCCCCAGCGCCCGTGTTGAGAATTATACATTTGAAGATTTCCGCAGAGTTTACGAGATCAATGTATTCGGCACTTTCCTGATGATGAAGTACTGCCTCCCCTACATGCAGCGGAACGGAAGCGGCGCGATCGTCAACGCAAGCTCCTGCTCGGGCATGCGCGGCTATGAACTCGAGATCGGTTACGGGTCGAGCAAAGCAGCAATCCTGCAGATGACCATGAACGCGGCGAACGAAAACGGCCGGAACGGCGTCCGGATCAACTGCATCTCCCCGGGCTGGGTGGATACGAACATGCTCGATGACATTCTCGCAAACTATGCCGAAACAGACGACGGCGGCTACACCAAGGAAAACCTGCGGTGCGGGACGATGACACGCCCGTCGACCGCGGAGGAGATGGCGAACGTGATCTGCTTCCTTCTATCGGACGAAGCCCGCTATGTAAACGGTGCAAACTACGTCTGCGATGGAGGCAAAACGCTAGGATAAATCGAGAGGAGAAAGAACAATGGGAGAAAATGCATCAGACACAAAAGACTTGAAGAGTCAATCATCAAGATTTGATTATCCGCTGATGATCATCACGCTGATCATCGTTGTCATTCTGGCTGTCATCATCGCGATGAACGGCGAAACGGCTCCGACCGTCATCAACAGCGTTCTGCTCAAGCTGTACGACAGCCCGATCGGCGACTCCATCCTGCTCTTCACGCTGATCTGCCTGGGCTGGACCCTGATGATCGCATTCAGCAAATACGGCAGGATCCGTCTGGGGCACGGCAAACCGGAATATACGAATTTCCAGTATATCGCCATGAACATCTGCGCCGGCCTCGGTGCTACGGCGCTCATCTACTCCTTCATCGAGTGGACATTCTACTATGCGACGCCTGCGCTGGGCATGGAGCCGTACTCGCAGGAAGCGATGGAGTGGGCTACGGCCTATAACGTATTCCACTGGGGCCCGAACATGTGGGCGACCAACACGATGGCCGCGATCCCGGTCGCGTACGCGTACTACGTCCGGAAGGTGCCTTCCCTCAGAATCAGCGCTGTCGCGGGCGCCATGCTCAGCGGCAAGAGCTACGCGAAGGTCTGCTCCAAGCTGGTCGATTACCTGATGGCGATCTGCACCTGCGGCGGACTGAGCGTAACGCTCGGTCTGGGCGTACCGCTGGTCGCGAACGGTCTCGGGAAGATCTTCGGATTCACCCCGACCTACGGGACCAACGTCCTGTGCTGCATCCTGGTCGCCGGACTCTACACGCTCAGTTCCTGGGTCGGGCTGTCCAAGGGCATGAAGGTCATCAGCTCTCTGAACCTGTACCTCGCGATCGCGATGATCGTCGTGCTCGTCATCACCGGACCGACGACCTTCATCTTTGATAACCTGATCAACTCGACCGGAATCATGCTGAACCACTTCGTTGAGATGAGCCTGTGGACCGCGCCGATGACCGGCAACACGTTCCCGCAGGATTGGACGATCTTCTACTGGTGCTTCGGATGGTGCTTCGCTTCGCTGGTGTCGATCTTCATGGCGCAGATCTCGAGAGGCCGTCGCCTGAGAGAGATGATCTTCTGCCTGAACTTCGGCGGCGCCGGCGGATGCCTGCTCTTCTTCGGACTGAACGGCGGATACTCCATGCACATGCAGCTGACCGGCAAGATGGATGTCACCGGGCTGGTGCAGTCCGCGGGAACCGCGGAAGCGGTGACCTCGATCATGCAGAACAGCGGATTCGGCGTGATCGGACTGGTCCTGTTCGTCGTGATCACCTGGCTGTTCACCGCGACGACTCTGGACTCCGCAGCGTTCGCGCTGTCGTCCGCTTCGACCAGGCACCTGAAGGAAGGCGAAAACACCGCGCCGATCCTCAGACTGTACTGGTGCATCGTGCTCGCGGTACTGCCGATGGCGCTCATCTACATCAACGCGCCGCTCAGCTCGCTGCAGACGCTGGTGGTCATCCTCACGACGCCGTTCATCGTGATTTACGGGCTGATGGTCGGAAAGACGATGAAGTGGATGAAAGAAGATTATCCGCGTATGATCGATGGCAGATTGCCTGAAGATATGACAAATGAAGAAATCGAGCAGGCGGTTGCGGACGGATTCGAAGTTCCGGAAGAACTGCTTGCCAAACTGGACAGCACTGCAAAAGGAGGTGCATGATCATGATGACAGACCGTGTCGCGTGTCTGAAACAGCGGTTTCTGGACGCGGAACCGACAATTACCGCAGAACGACTCCTTCTTGCGACGGAAGCCTACAAAAAATATGCCGGCGATGCCGTTCCGATCTTCCGGGCGGAAGTCCTGGCCTATGTTATGGAGCATATCGACGTTCACATCCGGGAGGACGAGCTGATTGTCGGCGCCATGTCGTCCGCGATCAGAGCGGCGCTGATCTTCCCGGAATATCAGGCCACCGACTGGCTGATCTCGGAGATGGACCACATCTCGACCAGACCGAGAGACAAGCTCTACATCAGTGACGAGGACAAAGCGAAGGTCGTCGACTGCCTCGAATACTGGAGAGGCAAGGCCCTGTTCGACGAAGTCGGCAGCCTCCTGCCGGAGGATGCCGCGTATGCGCTCGACCACGACATCATCAGCATCGGGATCCGGAGAGCACCTTCCACGGAGACGGTCCCGAACTACAAGAAGATCCTGGGGATCGGTCTCGAGGGCTATATCGCGGAGTGTGAAGAAAAGCTCCGCACGACGCAGGCCGAAGACAAGGAGACGCAGGAGAAGATCAACTTCTGGAAGGCCTGCATCATCGCGTGCAAAGCCTGCATCCGCCTGGCGGAGCGGTACGCGGAGCGCGCGGAGGAGATGGCCGCAGCCTGCGACGACCCTGTCCGGAAGGCGGAACTTCAGGTCATTGCGGAGAATTGCCGCAGAGTTCCGGCAAAATCGCCGCAAAACTTCTACCAGGCCCTGCAGGCCATCTGGTTCATCCACCTGACCTTCCACATCGAGACGCCGGCGCATGCCTGCTCGTTCGGCCGGTTTGACCAGATCACCTACCCGTACCTGCATCTGGAAGAGGAAGCGGGCACATTCGATGAGGCGTTTGACCAGGAAGTCCTGGAGTGCTTCTTCGTGAAGTGCAACGAGCTGATCAAGATCAGAGACCGCTGGACCGCTACCGCGTTTGCCGGATTCCCGATGTGGGCGATCCTGATGATCGGCGGTCAGAACCTCGAAGGCAAGGACGCGACCAACAAGGTCTCCTACATGTGCCTCGAGGCCGGCGATGATGTGCAGACCGCGCAGCCTGTTCTGGCAATGAGAGTGCACGACGGGACGCCGGATGACCTCATGAAGAAGGCCTGCTCCATGGTCCAGAGAGGTCTCGCGACGCCGGGATTCTTTAACGATGTCACGGCGATGAAGATCGTCGAATCCAAGGGCGGCTCACACGAGGAAGCGCTTGACTGGAACATCGTCGGCTGCACGCAGCCTCATCCGGGCGGCGGCGGTTCCGACGGGACGCCGGATGCCGGCTACGTCAATCTGGCAAAAGTGCTGGAACTCGTCCTTCATAACGGCGTGGACCCTGCGACCGGCAAACTGGTCGGACTGCAGACCGGAGACCCTGCCGGCTTCACGTGCAAAGAAGACATCCTTGCCGCGTGCAAAAAGCAGATCGAATATTTCTATCAGATGATCATCCACAACTTCAACATGGTGGAAGCCGCGCACATGGTACGCCTCCCGCTGATCTTCGCGTCCGCGATGGTCGAGGGATGCATCGACAGCGGTAAATCCGTGCAGGAAGGCGGCTGCAAGCACTTCTCCGCGGGGTTGTTCGCGACCGGTCCGGCGAATCTGGCGGATTCCATCGTCGCCATCGAGGGACTGGTGTTCGAAGATAAAGTGATGACGCTGCCGGAGCTCATCGAAGTCCTCGATCAGAACTTCGAGGGCAACGAAGTGCTGCGCCAGAGGCTCCTGAACAAGTACCCGAAGGTCGGAAACGACAACAAGTACGTCGATGGCATCGAAAGCGAGATCCTCGGCTACTGCGTGGACGCGACGCAGCAGTACAAAGACGCGAGAGGCGGACGGTTCGACTTCACCCTGATGTCGCAGACGATGAACGTCGTGCAGGGCGCCGTCGTCGGCGCGACGCCGGACGGCCGGAAGGCAGGAGAAGCGGTCAACGATAACGCGTCGCCGATGATGGGCCGCGACGTGAGTGGTCCGACCGCGACAGTCAAATCGATTTCCTCGCTCGGACAGACCCGGTTCTGGGATGGCGCGCTGTTCAACCTGCGGTTCGACCCTCGGGGAATCGAGGGCGAAAAGGGCCTCGAGACGATCGAGACCGTGATCAAGGCGTACTTCAAGGGCGGCGGACAGCACATCCAGATCAACGTCGTCGACGATGCAACCCTCAGAGACGCTCAGGTGCATCCGGAGGCCCACCGCGGACTGCTGGTGCGCGTCGCGGGCTACATGGCCTACTTCACCGAGCTCGACGATGTCGTCCAGGAGGCGATCATCAACCGTACGCCGCATCTGGATCCGAACAGAGGCTGCGGCTGCCAGTAGCACGATAATTGGAGAAAGGTCATGGCTGATCTGAATGAGAAAAAGAGAATAGCGGCTCTGATCGGAAGCATTCAGAAATTCTCTACAGAGGACGGCCCCGGCATCCGGACGACCGTTTTCCTGAAGGGCTGCCCTCTGTCGTGCCGTTGGTGTCACAATCCCGAGATGATCAGCTTTGAGAATCTGGTGATCCAGAATCCGAGCCAGTGCATCGGCTGCGGGGCATGCATCTCCGCGTGCCCGGAGCACTGCATCAGCCGGGGAGAGACGCAGATCATCATCGACAGAACAAGATGCACGAACTGCCTGAAGTGCGCGGAAACCTGTTATGCAAACGCGATCAGAGTCGTCGCGAAAGAGATGACCGTGGAAGAAGTGCTCGAAGTCGTAGAGCAGGATAAGATCTTCTATGGCGACAAGGGCGGCATGACGCTCAGCGGCGGAGAGCTCTTATCGCACGAGGCGTTTGTCAGAGCGGCTGTCGAGGCAGCTTACAGCGAAGGGATCGGCGTCTGTCTCGATACCTCCGGCTACGGCGACGGGGACTTCCTGCTGGAGATGTCCGAACACCCGGGCGTGACCAACATCCTTTACGACATAAAGGGTGTCGATGAGGCCTTTCACATCGAGTACTGCGGCGTATCGAATGAACTGATCCTGGCAAACCTCAGGCGGCTCGCCGGCTCCGATGCAGCCAGGCGCAAGATACAGATCCGCATGCCGCTCCTCGCCGGGATCAACGATACAGACCCTCTGATCCGCGGAGCCGGTGAATTGTACCGCGAACTCGGCCTCACGGACGTGATGCTGATCGGCTATCACACGCTGGGCATCGCAAAGGCGCGCAACATCGGCAGTCGGCAGATGGAATTCCGGACCCCTTCAAAAGAACGTATCGATCAAATCACCGCTTATTACAGCTCTCTGGGCATCACAGTCGATACGCTTGGAGAATTCACTTCGTGATATTACTTACTTAAGCTGATTTAAAAATCTCCCGCGATCCGAATGGTATCGCGGGAGATTTTTTATGATCGTTCTTAACTGCAGGTTTGAAAGCAAATCGCTTTAAGCGTCCGGTCAGCTCATGAGATGCCTTTGCACCGCCCTTACTTTTTGAGCGGCATCAGCTCGTACGGCTGCGTCTTGGCGAATTCGTCCAGCGTGAGTTCCACCAGATAACCGCCTCCGCCTCCGTTGATGAGCACGGTGTCCATCTCTCCTGCGCAGGAATCAAAGATCGTCCGGAAACGATTGGTCATGCCCAGCGGCGAAGTGCCTCCGTGCACGTAGCCCGT
>CAYLSR010000063.1:0-500 GCA_964385855.1 uncultured Mogibacterium sp. | reverse complement strand
GCTTCTTGAGTTCCACCGGATTGATCATCTCCAGCGCGTGTTCACCGAGCGCCCGCGCAGTCTGCCGCTGCGACAGCTTGGCCAGCGCCGGGATCAGGAACACGTAGATGCTTCCGGTCGTGTCTCCCTTCATCACCAGCGTCTTAAACAGCCTTGCGGCTCTGGCGGCGCCGACCGCCTTTGAATAGTCCTCCCCGCTGATCGCTCCGGGAGCCTCCAGAAATTCATACTTCGCGTTCACCGCATCCAGCGCGGCAGTTGCAGGTGTGTCGATTTTACTCATCGTTCCCAATCCTTCCGGATAGTGAGTTTGAAATGAACTTCATCTCAGATTGAACTGAATATGAAATGTCCGCAAGCCTAAGCCTGCAGACATGGTTGATAAGTTATGTTTGCTTCGGTGATTGCTGTGATCTCTCCTGCCGCAAGTGTAAGATCCGATATGTTGACGACCGGTTCTTTTACACCGCTATAAGTCAATCTGAAGTCTTTAAGCGTCA
>CAYLSR010000062.1:3400-7874 GCA_964385855.1 uncultured Mogibacterium sp. | reverse complement strand
AAGAGGTTTACGAAGGTGTTGCACTTACTTGACAATCTGCCCCGTCCCCCTGTCATATTATCCTTTGAATCAACACCCTCTTGTGATATAATTTTCTAGTTAAAGACAGTTAAAAATGTCCGGCACTGCCGGCGATACAATATTACAAAGGAAGAAGGGAAAACAGAAATGACAAAAGTGGACATCTTCTCCGGATTCCTCGGAGCAGGTAAGACGACATTGATCAAAAAGCTCATCGCTGAGGCGTATGAGGAGGAAAAAATCGTTCTGATCGAGAACGAATTCGGAGAAATCGGCGTGGACAAAGGTTTCCTCAAGGACACCGGGATCCAGATCAACGAGATGAACGCGGGCTGCATCTGCTGCACACTGGTCGGCGACTTCGGCCGCGCGCTGAATGAAGTGATTGAGCAGTACGATCCGGAGCGGATCCTCATCGAGCCGTCCGGCGTCGGCAAGCTTTCGGACGTCATCATCGCGGTCCAGGATCTCAACAATGACAAGATCGTGCTGAACGGCTTCACGACGGTCGTCGACGCGAAGAAGTGCAAGACCTACATGAAGAACTTCGGCGAGTTCTACTCCAACCAGGTCGAGCACGCGAGCTCGATCATCCTCTCCCACACAAAGGGGCTGCCGCAGGCGAAGATCGATCAGGTCATCGCGATGCTCCGCGAGCTCAACACCGAGGCGTCAATCGTCACGACGGACTGGGATCAGATCGACGGCAAGAAGATCCTCGAGATCATGGAGCAGAAAAAGACCCTGTCGGCCGAGCTGGACCGCCTGAGAGAGGAAGCGTACGCGCACGAGGCGGAGCACCATCATCATCACGATCACGATGAGGATGAGGACGAACACGAGCATCACCATCACCATCACGATCACGACGAGGATGAGGATGAACACGAGCACGAACATCATCACCATCACCACGATCACGACTACGACGAGGATGAGGAATACTGCGAAGAGTGCGGCCACGTCCACAGACATGGCGAGCACGATCACGATCATGACCATGACCATGACCACGAGCACCACCATCATCACCACGGGCATCACCACGCGGACGAGATCTTCGATGAGTTCGGCGTGGAGACGGCGCACAAGTTTACGAAGGAACAGCTGGAAGAGGCGCTCGAGGGACTGCAGAACTTCGCGGAGTGCGGGCAGGTCCTGCGCTCGAAGGGTATCGTCGAGGGCGTGGACGGCGAGTGGTACCACTTCGACTACGTCCCGGGCGAACCGGAAGTCCGCACCGGCGAGGCGGAGGCGACCGGCATGATCTGCGTCATCGGCGTCGGCCTGGAGAAAGACCGGATCAAGGAGTTGTTCGGGCTCTAGAAAATCGTTACGGAGCAGAGGTTAGAAAAAATGGCTGTAAAACTGGAAGATCGCAAGAAAGCCGTGGAAAAGCCGGTATACCTGTTCACGGGCTTTCTGGACGGCGGCAAGACGACGTTCATTCAGGATACACTGAACACACCGGAGTTTGAGCAGGAGAACATCCGGACGCTCCTCCTGGTGTGCGAAGAGGGCGAGGTGGAGTACGATCCGACGCAGTTCGCGCATCCCGAGAACGTCTATATCGAATACATCGAGGACGAGGACGACCTTACGGAGGCCAACCTGCGGACGATCGCGGCGAAGTACCGCTTCGACCAGGTCATGGTCGAGTATAACGGGATGTGGATGATGACGTCGTTCTTCGCCAACATGCCGAGGAACTGGGTCATCGCGCAGGAGATGCTCTTCATCGACGCGACCACGTTCATCATGTTCAACCAGAACATGCGCCAGCTGTGCTTCGACAAGATGCAGACGGCGGAGCTCGTGGTGTTCAACCGGTGCGTCAAGGGGTTCGACAAGATGCCGTTCCACAAGGAAGTCCGTATCGCGAACCGCAAGTCCACGATCCTCTACGAGTACGGACCGTACGACGTCGAGGTGGACGACATCCCGGACCCGATGCCGTTCGACAAGTCCGGCAAGCGGATCCGCATCGAGGACGACATGTACGCGGAGTGGTACCGGGACATCAACGAGCACGAAGGCGACTACGAGGGCAAGATCGTGTCGGTCAAGGGCAGGGTCGCGCTGGCGGAAGACCTGCCGGAGGGGCGGTTCGCCTTCGGGCGTCACATCATGACCTGCTGCATCGAGGACATCCAGTTCGGCGGGCTGATGTGCGTGTACGCGAACGCCTCCGGATTCAAGACGGGCGACTGGGTGGAGCTCGAGGCGAAGGTCCGAAGCGAGTACGAAGCGGCCTACGGGGAGGTCGGCCCGGTGCTGTACGCCCGGTCTGTGGAGAAGTGTGAACCGGCCAATCCGGAAGTCGCGACGTTCTAGTCCGCGCGACGGGCGCCGACGGAGCGGCAGGATGGCCGTTTAAGGGAAATTGAGGAAGAGAGGGAGACTGCCATGATCGAGACAAAAAATCTGATCCTGAGAAACGCGTCGTTTGCGGACCTGGACCGGTTTGCCGAATGGGAATCCAGGGAAAACGTCATCCGGCATTTCTGCATCGACGGCAAGAGGGATCTGGACACGCTGACCAAGGTCTTTCACCAGGTGACCAAGGATGATTCCCAGCGGTGGCTGACGATTGTCTACAAGGGGAGCATGAAGCCGATCGGCCGCGTCGGGATCACCTGCATCGATCCGATCAACGATTCGATGGACCTGACGATCGTGTATATCGCGGATGACGAGATGCGCGGGCGCGGCTTCGGCGAGGAGACCATTCGCGGCGTCCTGGAGCTGGCGTTCACGGAGATGAACATGCACCGGGTGACGCTCGACCACTTCCTGGATGACAAGGTGAGCTCTCACCTGTACGACAAGATCGGTTTCCGCAAGGAAGGCATCATGAAGAGCGCCGGACGCCAGGGGAACGAGTACAACGATCTGCAGCTTCGCGCGATGCTCAAGGAGGAGTGGGAAGAGCAGGTCGAGATGGCGGAACTCGCCGGACAGGAGGCCTGAGCGGCGGACGAGTCAGGGGCAGCGATGCAAAAGAAAAACATTACGCTGAAGATCTCCAATAAACAGTATGCCGAAAGCCTTCAGCCGAGAGGAGAGGCTTTCGCGCGCGAGCTGAATCTGGAGGATCAGTTCGAGATCTTCACCGAGGGAACGATGTACACGCGGGCCGGCGCGACCTACCTCTCGTACGAGGAGTCCGAGGAGGCCGGCCTCGAGAACAACCGGACGATCATCAAGATCGCCGGTCAGACGATGAACGTCCGGCGGTTTGGCGAGCAGGACGAGACGACGATGGACCTGCACCTGGAGCAGGGTGCGATGAACATCACGCGGTACCACGTTCCGATGGGACAGTTCGACCTGGAGGTCTTTACAAACGAAATCAAGAGAGAGACGGACGAGGAAGGGTACGGCACGATCTTCGCGGATTACAACATCCGGATGGAGCCGCTCTTTTCGCGCCGCAACAAGCTGACGATCGAGGTCCTGCCGAGCTGAGGCGGAGACCCCGATAGTATTATTATTTGAGAAAGAACGGAATCAGGGGAGGGATCGATGAGAGAAACCGGTTTCAGCGCGGAGAAGTATCTGGAGGAGCAGTCTAAGTACATCAAGGAGCGCATCAACAGCGGAGAAGGGCGGCTCTATCTGGAGTTTGGCGGGAAGATCGTGGATGACAAACATGCCAGACGCGTCCTGCCGGGCTTTGACGAGGCGGCCAAGATCAAGCTGCTGTCAAAGCTGCGGGATGAGATGGAGATCATCATCTGCATCTACGCGGGCGACATCATGACGAGCAAGACCCGTCAGGATTACGGCATCACCTACGATCTGGAGGTCATGCGGCTGATCGATTCGATCCGGGAGTACGACCTCGAGATCAACTCGGTCGTCGTGACCCGCTATGAGGACGCGCCGGCCGTCAACACCTTTATCAACAAGCTGGAACGCCGCGGGATCCGCACGTACAAGCACTATTTCACGAAGGGTTATCCGACGGACGTCGATACCATCGTGAGCGATGAGGGCTACGGCGCCAACCCGTATATCGAAGTCACCAAGCCGCTGATCATCGTGACCGGCCCGGGCGGCGGTTCGGGCAAGCTGGCGACCTCGCTGTCGCAGGTCTATCACGAGTACCGCAGGGGCAACAAGGCGCGGTACGCCAAGTTCGAGACCTTCCCGATCTGGAACCTTCCGCTCAAGCACCCGGTCAACATCGCCTACGAGGCGGCGACGGCGGACCTCAAGGACGTGAACATGATCGACCCGTTCCACCTCGAGGCGTACGGGACTACGGCGGTCAACTACAACCGGGACATCGAGGCGTTCCCGGTGCTGCGCCGGATTCTGACCAAGATCACCGGGGACGACGCGGGCTACAAGTCGCCGACGGACATGGGCGTCAACCGCGCGGGCTTCTGCATCACCGATGACGAGGTCTGCCGCGAGGCTTCCCGGCAGGAGATCATCCGCCGCTATC
>CAYLSR010000062.1:0-3390 GCA_964385855.1 uncultured Mogibacterium sp. | reverse complement strand
CTGCTGGCGGAGTGCTCGTACAAGAAGGGCAAAATCGACGAGTCCGTGCTGGAGCGCACCAAGCTGCTGATGGAGGAAGTCCACGCCAGCCGGTACGACCGCCCGGTCGTCCGCCCGGCGGAGGAGTACGCGGAGAAGAAGCGCAGCGAGAGCAGCCGCTACGAGAACGTCATCGTCACCGCGCTGCAGCTGCCGGACGGGGAGATCGTCACGGGCCGGAGCTCGAGGCGGATGGTGGCCTCCGCGGCCGTCGTCCTCAACGCGATCAAGCGCCTTGCGGGCATCGCGGACGAGATTCCGATCATCTCCGCGCAGATCCTCGAAAACATGCGCAATACGAAGGTCAACATCTTCCACAACAAGTCCAGCCTCAACCTGGAGGAGATCATCATGGCGCTGACGCTGACGACCGTCACCAACCCGATGGCGGAGATGGCGCTCAAGCAGCTGCCGAACCTGAGCGGCTGCATCGCCCACTGCACGGCGATCCTGTCCGACCACGATGAGCAGGCTTTGAAGTCGCTGGGCATCGATATCACGTCCAATCCGGAATTCCAGGCGAACAACCTGTATTCCAGATAGCCCCGAAAGGAGAGCGAGCAATGACGAAGATCTATACATCGGCGTCGCAGCTGATCGGAAACACGCCGCTGCTGGAGCTGACGCACATCGAGCATCAGTTCAAGCTGGAGGCGAAGATCCTGGCCAAGCTGGAGTACCTCAATCCGGCCGGTTCCGCCAAGGACCGGGTCGCGAAGAAGATGATCGAGGATGCGGAGGTCGCGGGACTCCTGAAGCCGGGTTCCGTCATCATCGAGCCGACTTCCGGCAATACCGGCGCGGGATTGGCGTCGGTCGCGGCCGCGAAGGGCTACCGCACCATCATCGTGATGCCGGATTCGATGTCTAACGAAAAGAAGATGCTGATGAAGGCGCTCGGCGCGGAGCTCGTCCTGACGGAGGGTACCCTCGGGGTCGCGGGCTCGATCGCGAAGGCGAAGGAGCTGGCGGAGCAGACCGAAGGCAGCTTCATTCCGGATCAGTTCAACAACCCGTCCAACCCGGCGGCGCACTACGAGACCACCGGGCCGGAGATCTACGCGGATACGGACGGCGCAGTGGACGTCCTCGTCGCGGGCGTCGGCACCGGCGGAATGCTGACCGGGACCGGCAGATACCTCAAGGAAAAGAAACCGGAAGTCCGGGTCATCGCCGTCGAACCGTCTTCTTCGGCTGTGCTGAGCGGCGGCGTCGCCGGCGCGCACGACATCCAGGGGATCGGCGCGGGGTTCATCCCGAATGTGCTGGATACCGGGATCTACGACGAAGTGATCGATGTGACGAACGAAGAGGCGTACGCGTTCGGACGGTTGATCGGCCGGACGGAGGGCATCCTGGTCGGGATCTCCTCCGGCGCGGCGATCTGCGCGGCGGTCAAGCTGGCGCAGCGCCCGGAGTACGCGGGCAAGGTCATCGTGGCGGTCCTGACGGACAGCGGCGAGCGGTATCTGAGTTCGGCGATGTACAGGGATTGAGCGGCATTTCAGAAAAACGAGAAAAATCAGGCAGAGGAGGCAGTATGAAAAAAGCAGCGGTGATCATGGGCAGTGACAGCGATCTGCCTGTAGTGGAAAAATGCATCAATGAGTTAAAGAAATACGGGATCCCGACCGAAGTTCACGTCTATTCGGCACACCGGACGCCGGACGAGGCGATCGCTTTCGCGAAGGCCGCGGAGGAGAACGGCTTCGGCGTGATCATCTCGGCTGCCGGCAAGGCCGCGCACCTGGGCGGCGTGCTGGCCGCCAACACGGTGCTGCCGGTCGTGGGCATCCCGATCAAGGCTTCCGCGCTGGAGGGCATCGACGCGCTGCTTTCCACGGTGCAGATGCCACCGGGCATCCCGGTCGCCTCGATGGCGATCGACGGAGCAAAGAACGCCGCCATTTTCGCGGCGGAGATCCTCGCGGTCGGCGATCCGGCGCTTCGGCAGAAGCTTTGGGACGAGCGCAAAAAGGCGCACGACGACGTGATCGCCAAAGACGCCAGAGTCAGCGCGCAGTTCAGCGATTAAGACGACACACAGAGCAGCCGGCGCGGCCTGAGGGCGGGCGCCTGCGGGAAAGGACACAGACATGAAGAGCCAGAGCGAAAGCTACAAGGCGGCGGGTGTGGACATCACCAGCGGCTACAGAGCGGTAGAACTGATGAAGGAACACGTGGCGAGGACCATGGTCTTCGGCAACACGTCGCCGGTCGGCGGCTTCGGCGGACTGTTTCAGCCGGATCTGACCGGCATGACGGAGCCGGTGCTGGTGAGCGGCACGGACGGGGTCGGGACCAAGATCAAGCTGGCGTTCCTGCAGGACAAGCACGATACCGTCGGGATCGACTGCGTTGCGATGTGCGTCAACGACATCCTGTGCGTCGGCGCGAAGCCGCTGTTTTTCCTCGACTACATCGCCTGCGGCAAGAATATCCCGGAGAAGATCGCGGAGATCGTCAAGGGCGTCGCGGAGGGCTGCGTCCAGTCGGAGTGCTGCCTGATCGGCGGCGAGACGGCGGAGCATCCGGGCCTGATGCCGGAGGACGAGTACGATCTGGCCGGTTTTACGGTCGGCATCGTGGATAAGAGCAAGGTCATCGACATCAGCAAGGTCGCGGAGGGCGACGTGATCATTGGCATCGCGTCGTCGGGCATCCACTCCAACGGATATTCGCTCGTGCGCAAGGTCTTCGACGTGGAGCACGCGGACCTGAGCGAGACGTTCGAGGAACTGGACGGCCGGACGCTGGGCGAGGCGCTGCTGACCCCGACGAAGATCTACGTCCGCTCCATGACGGCGCTGTTTAAGGAGCTGACCCCGCACGCGGTCATGCACATCACGGGCGGCGGTTTTTACGAGAACATCCCGAGGGCGCTGCCGGACGGCTTCACGGCCCGGATCGACAAGGCGAGCCTCGAGATCCCGGGGATCTTCAAGCTTCTGATGAAGAAGGGCGACATCCCGGAGCGGGATATGTTCAACACCTACAACATGGGCATCGGCATGACGGTGGTCGTGCCGGCGGCAGACGCGGAGAAGGCCATCGCGATCCTCGAGGGAGCCGGTGAGCGCGCGTATGTGATCGGCAGCATCGTCAGAGGAGATGAGGGGGTCATCATTGAATAAGGCAAAAGCGAGCGTCGCCGTCCTCGTTTCCGGCGGCGGAACCAATCTGCAGGCGATCATCGACTGCTGGCAGGCGGGCGGCATGCCGCACGCGGAGCCGGTGCTGGTCGTCTCCAACCGGAGCACGGCGGGCGGACTCGCCCGGGCGGAAAAGGCCGGGATCCGGAACGTGTTCATCCCGAAGGAAAACTTCGAAGAGGACCTCATCCGGCTGCTG
>CAYLSR010000061.1:0-7957 GCA_964385855.1 uncultured Mogibacterium sp. | reverse complement strand
AAAACATTTATTTTGCCACCATTTGGTAGTTTGCATGGAGTCTCCGCCGCATATATAGTATGATAAATGCATGAGAAGTGATAAGTACAATGAAGAGACCAAAAAAGCGCCGGCTTCGGAGAAAAAGGCAGGGCGCATCATCGGGAGAGTGATCCTCGTGATCTTTCTCCTGCTTCTTGTTGTCTGCGGCGCGGCAGGGTATCGCGCCTATACGGTAGAGCGTTTTGTCAGGGATGTTTCGATCAACGGCGTGCCGGTCGGCGGCATGACCGTTCCGGAGGCGAAGGAGGCTCTGGGCAAAGGAATGAACCTGATCAATGTGACGACCGCCGACGGCAGGACCGGAGAGGTGCAGACTTGCTTCACCTTTAACAGTGAAGAAGACATCCTGATGTGGATGCGGATCGCCTCCGTGGATCCGCGCAATTATGTCGGGATGCCGCAGGACTATACGCTCTGCATGCCGGTGCAGGGCGGCGTGGATGAGACCGCTCTGGCGATCGAGGCGGTGTTCCCGGATCCGAAAGAACTCCCGAAGACCAAGGACGCCTATATCGACTACGAAGAGATGGAGATCGTGCCGGAAGTGCAGGGTGAGGATACCGACTTCCTCAAAGTCGCCAAAGCGCTTGAAGCGCAGGTGAATGAAGAGCCTGCGAAGCACGATTTTGAATACGGCAGCATCGATCACGTCCGGACGCCGGAGATCCGGACGGGAGATCTGGCGGAAGAGCTCAAGTTCGCCAAGTACTATCTGGCGGACGGCCTTAAGCTGGATCGCCCGGACGGCATGACCTGGACGATCACACCGACGCAGCTGTCCAAAGTCATCCTGTATTCGGAAGAAGGACCGAAGTACAGCGAGGAGGGGGCAAAGCAAGTCGCGGAAGAGATCGCCGGCGAGTATTCGCAGGATTACCGGACCGTCCGCACGGCGGAGGGAGACCGGACGCTTCTGGACTATGTGATCGAGGACTCCGTCGATGTCAACCGGACCGGAGAATCGATTTACAAAGCCGCAAAGCAGGGCAAGACCGGCGAGATCATCATCAATGAAGCGGAAGCCAGAGACCTCAGCACGCGCGCGGAGGTCAGCATCAGCACGCAGACGGTCTACTTCTATCAGAACGGGGAGCAGGTGTTCCGCTCCAGCTGCGTGACGGGCAGCAATCAGACGCCGACACCGAGAGGGATCTTCGAACTGCAGGATCACCGCAGAGACGTCGTCCTGACGGGACCGAACGCGGACGGGACGACCTACCGCTCACCGGTCTCCTACTGGATGCCGTTCAACGGAGGCATCGGGTTCCACGACGCGACCTGGAGAAGTTCCTTCGGCGGTTCGATCTACGTAAACAGCGGTTCGCACGGCTGCATCAACATGCCGTACGACAAAGCGGCAGAACTCTACAATCTGATCTCCGTCGGCACGCTGGTCTACGTCTACGACTGATCTTTGGCCGGTCGGTGCCGGAATACAAAAGAGAAAGAAAAAAAGGCTGCACGACAAGTGCAGCCAGAAGAGATGTCAGAAGCAACTATTGATGGAACTTAGTTGTCAAAGAGAACTTCTTGCTCATGGGCCATTTCTTCAGAGCGTTCAGCGAGAACTTTCTCGTATTCCGCAAAGATCGCATCCCGGATCTTCTCCCTTGTCTCAGGAGTGAGCGGGTGGGCGATATCACGAAACTCACCTTTGCCGAGGCGTCTGCTAGGCATGGCGATGAAGAGTCCGTTGTTTCCGTCGATGATCTTGATATCGTGAACGGCGAATTCATTATCGATCGTGATCGAAACGATCGCCTTCATCTTATCATCGTCGCTGATCTTACGGATCCTGACGTCTGTTACTTGCATATCGTGTGTAACCCCTTTCTTGCGCAGGCCCAATCTGTGTAACCATTACGCTTATGGGTTATTATATACACACAGAAAAAACTTTGCAAGAAAAAATTAACATATTATCGGTATTAATCAGATAACGTAGGTAATGTGTTTTTATTTACAAATTCAACCTCTTCCTTGTAATGAAGGGCGAAATGGCATATACTAGGTAATGCGTTCAGAGGAGGGACATTTTTTGACAGCAATATCGGAATATAACAGAATACACTGCCTCGGGATCGGCGGGATCGGCGTATCCGCCATCGCGGAGATCCTGCAGGATAACGGGCATACGGTGACGGGGACGGATCTCAAGGAGTCCGACGTGACCCGCCATCTGGAAGAAATCGGGATCAAGGTCTTTTACGGCCATCGTGCCGAGAACGTCGAGGGCGCGGAGGCGGTCGTGTACTCCGCCGCGGTTTCGCCGGACAACCCGGAGATGGTCCGTGCATCCGAGCTCGGCATCCCTTGCTTCAGCCGCGCGCAGGTGCTCGGCATGCTGATGGAGCACTACGAGCAGAGCGTCGCAATCTGCGGGACGCACGGCAAGACGACCGTCACGTCTATGACCTCGCTGATCCTCCGGAGTGCCGGTCTGAAGCCGACGATCCTGGTCGGCGGCAACCTCGCCGAGATCAAGGGGAATGTCGAGATCGGCCGCAATGAATACTTTGTGACGGAAGCCTGCGAGTACATGGACAGCTTTCTTGAGCTCCGGCCGACGGTCGGCGTCGTGCTCAATATCGACTCCGATCACCTGGATTATTTCAAGGGGATCGAACACATCGTGCGGTCTTTCCGCCAGTTCGTGACGCAGATCCCGGAGGACGGTGCCGTGATCGCTTACGACGGCAATCCTTTCGTCCGTGATGTCCTCAAGGGGCTGAACAACGTCATCTCCTACGGCTATACGGATTCGAGCGATTACCACGCGGAGAGCATCCGGTTCGATGACAGCGGTTTTCCGGAATACGATCTTTATTACGGTGGGGAACTGCTGATGCACATCCACCTTGCGGTTCCGGGCGAGCACAACGTCCTGAATTCCATGGCGGCGGTCGCGACCGCGCGCTATTTCGGCGTCGACACGGAGGTCATCGCGCAGACGCTGAGGGATTTCCACGGGACACATCGCCGGTTCGATTACATCGGGACGACGGACAAGGGCGCCAAGGTCATCGACGACTACGCGCACCATCCAACGGAGATCCGCGCGACGCTCAAGGGCGCGCAGAACGTCCGGCATCATAAGGTCTTCTGCGTCTTCCAGCCGCACACCTACACCCGTACGCTGGCGCTGTTCGAGGACTTCGCGGATTCCTTCGGGGCCGTCGATACGCTGATCCTCACGGATATCTATGCGGCGAGGGAGAAGGATGTCTACAACGTTTCCTCGCAGAAGCTCATGCAGCGCATGCAGGAGAAGTACCCGGGCAGAGAGATTTACTATATTTCGGATTTTGACGAGATCGCGCGGTTCCTGCAGGATCGAAGCGGTGAAGGCGACCTCGTCCTCACCATGGGTGCCGGCGACGTCTACAAGGTCGGCAGGCTGCTTTTGGAAGGCCGGGACGCGGAAGCCTGAAGATCAATCGGGTCATCATTTTTACTCACTATACAAGCCATAAGGGGAGGACCAATCATCATGGAGAAGAAAGCCTTTGACAACATGAAGCTGTTCGCGTGCAATTCTCATCCGGAACTTGCTGCGGAGGTAGCGGAGATCCTGGGCGTAGAACTCGGCAAATCCACTGTCAGCAAATTCAGCGACGGAGAAATCTCGGTCAGCATCTGGGAATCCGTCCGGGGAAGAGATTGTTTCATCCTGCAGTCGACCTGCGATCCGGTCAATGACAACCTGATGGAGCTCCTCATCATGATCGACGCGCTGAAGCGTGCATCGGCGGGCAGCATCAACGCGGTCATTCCGTATTACGGGTATGCTCGTCAGGACAGGAAGGCCAAAGCGAGAGATCCGATCACCGCCAAACTCGTCGCAAACATGCTGACGGCCGCCGGCGTCAGCAGGATGATCACGATGGATCTGCACGCGCCGCAGATCCAGGGGTATTTTGACATTCCGGTCGACCACATGCTCGGTCTGCCGACGCTGACGGATTACTTCATCACCAAGAATCTCGAGGATGTCGTCGTCGTCTCGCCGGATCACGGCAGCGTGCCGAGAGCCCGCAACATGGCTCAGCGCATCAACTGTCCGATCGCGATCGTCGACAAGAGAAGACCGGAACCGAACAAGAGCGAGATCATGAATATCATCGGCAACATTCATGATAAGAACTGCATCATCCTGGATGACATGATCGACACCGCCGGGACGATCTCCAACGCGGCGAACGCGATCAAGGAGATGGGCGCGCGCGAGGTCTATGCCTGCGCGACGCACGGCGTCCTTTCCGGCCCTGCAATCGAGCGGCTTGAGAGCAGCGCGATCAAAGAGCTCGTCATCCTCAACACCCTTCCGATCCCGAAGGAAAAGCAGATCGACAAGATGAAGATCCTGTCGGTCGGTCCGGTCTTTGCCGAGACCATCAGCAGAGTGTACAGCCACGGTTCGATCAGCTCCATGTTCGACCGTTAAAGGCGGCAGATCATCTGCGCGGCGGCGGACCGTGTGATCCGCTGCCGCGGGGAGAAAAATCGATGTTTTTCAGAAAGAAGTCAGATCCGGTCATGTATATCGTTGCAGGCCTCGGCAATCCGGGGAGCGGCTATGAGAATACCAGACACAACGTGGGGTTCAAGGCGGTCGACCGCCTTGCCTCTCTTTGTAATGCGGAGATCAACCGGGCGAAGTTCAAAGGCCTGATCGCGGAGACGCGCATCGGGTCGGAGAAGGTCATTCTGCTCAAGCCGCAGACGTTCATGAACCTCAGCGGCCAGTCGGTCGCGGATCTGTTCTATTATTATAAGATCCCGGAAGATCACCTGATCGTGATCTACGATGACTTCGATCTTCCTGTCGGAACGCTCCGGATCCGAAAGAGTGGCGGGCCGGGCACGCATAACGGCATGAAGTCGGTCGTTTCGGTGCTCGGGTTCAGCGGATTCCCGCGGATCCGCATCGGGATCGGCGGCAGCAGGGGGGACGCGGTCGATCACGTCATCGGCAAGGTCCCGAAGTCGGAGCAGGCGGTGCTGGAGGAGGCGGAGCAGGCGGCCGCGGAGGCGGCGCGCGACATCATCCTCCTAGGCATCGATAACGCGATGAACAGGCACAATACCAGAAAGAAGCAGGAAAAGAATGACGATTAAAGATTTTGCCGGCGTCAGCGGAAGCAGGGTCGCTTATTACGCTGCGCGCGAGCTGCAGTCATATCAACATGCGCTGATCGTCGTATCCTCTGGCAAAGCCGCGGAACGGCTGCAAGAGGATCTTTCTTTTTTTGCGCCTTCCGTTCCGTCGTACATTCTGCCGGAAGAAGAGGACCTTCAGATCCTCTATGAGGCCAGGGATATGGGACAGACGGTCCGCAGAGTCCGGGGGATGCACGCGCTCCTGTCAGAGGAGCCGGCGGTCGTCATCGCGCCCGTTTCTTCGGTCCTCCGTCCCGTCGAATCGCCGGAGCGCTTCAAAAAAAGCATCCTGTCGATCGAACTGGGCGGAGAGTATGAACCGAATCTGATCCGGGAGCACCTGATCCGATCCGGCTACGAATTCAGCCCGACCTGCGAATCCGCCGGCGAATTCAGCATGCGGGGCGACATCCTGGATGTCTTTTCGCCGAACAACGATCAGCCGGTCCGGATCGAGTTCTTCGATACGGAAGTGGACTCCATCCGGTTTTACGATCCGGTGTCGCAGCGGTCCGGGGAGAATGCGGATCATGTTGTGCTGTGCCAGGCGCTGGAGTTCATGCCGACGGACGAAGAGATCCGGACGGCGCTGGACCGCATCCTGCAGGAGTACGACAGCCGGATCGCTCTTCTGGAAGCGGAGCGCGACCGGGATCAGACGGAGGACGGGCGGATCAGCCGGCTGAGGGAGCTCCGCGGCAGGCTGGAAGAGCAGTTTCTGTACCATACGAACCAGCAGATTTACGGGGACTATCTGTCCTATTTTGATGAGCCCGCTGCGAGCCTGTGGCACTATCTCCGGGATGGAGCCGTCATGGTCGTGGATCCGAAGCGAGTCGAGGACAGCATCCCGGAATACCTGCAGGACCGCGATTACAGGTCCGTATACCGGGACGCGGCGGACTGCGTCTTATTCACACCGTTTCCGGAGGCGGTCCCGGGCGCGGAGAAGCTCGATGAACTCGTCAATGTACGGAGCCATTCGGTGGCTTCCTTCAACGGGCAGCTCTCCATCTTTGCGGAGGAGGTGCGCAGCCGGATCCGCTCCGGATACGAGATCCATCTGGTTTCCTCCACGGAGGAGCGGAGTGAGCGGATCCGGGAATACCTGGAAGACGAGGGCATCCGTGGGCGGGTGCGCTTTGAGACCGGAAGCCTCAGCACCGGCATGCTGCTGGAAGATGAAAAGCTGTTTTATGTCACGGAGTCGGATCTCTTTCCGGATTCCCGCAAGAAACCGCTTCGCAAAAAACGCAAATCCCGGACGCAGATCGATTTTTCCGATCTGAATACGGGCGATTACGTCGTCCATGAAACGCACGGGATTGGCCGGTTCGAAGGCATCCGGACGCTGACGGCGGACGGGGAGGTCAAGGATTACCTCAAGATCCACTATGCCGGGACGGACGTACTGTATATCCCGACAGAGCAGCTCGATATCGTTCAGAAATATATCGGCAACGAGGGGAACGCGCCGAAGCTGTCAAAGCTGTCCGGCGGAGAATGGCGGCGGACGCGGGAGCGCGCGCGGAAGTCCGTGATGGCCATCGCGGAAGACCTCGTGCGGCTTTACGCCGAGCGGGAAGCCGCGGAAGGGTATGCCTTCGGGCAGGATACCGTCTGGCAGAAGGAATTTGAAGACGCGTTTCCGTATACGGAGACGGAAGATCAGCTCCGCTCCATCGAGGAGATCAAGCAGGACATGCAGGACCGGCGGCCGATGGACCGCCTCCTGTGCGGCGATGTCGGTTACGGCAAGACGGAAGTGGCAGCCCGCGCGATTTTCAAGTGCATTTCGGAAGGGAAACAGGCGGTGATGCTTGCACCGACGACGCTGCTCGTCAACCAGCACTACCATACGATGCTCGAACGGTTCGAAAACTTCCCGTTCACGATCGAGATGCTGTCCCGATTCCGGAGCGATGCGGAACAGGAGGAGATCCTGCGCAGGCTGAAGCGGGGGACGGTAGACCTGATCATCGGCACGCACCGGCTGCTCTCTAAGGATGTGGCGTTCAAGGACCTCGGCCTTCTGGTGATCGATGAAGAGCAGCGCTTTGGCGTCAAGCATAAAGAGCAGATCAAGATGCTTCGCAAGAACATCGATGTCCTGACGCTTTCCGCGACGCCGATCCCCAGGACCCTCAGCATGTCCCTGACGGGGATCAAGAACATCAGCATGATCGAAGAGCCGCCGGAAAACCGCTATCCGGTGCAGACCTTCGTCACACCGGAGGACGAGGAGCTCCTGCAGACGGTCATCCGGCGGGAGCTGGCCCGGAACGGACAGATTTTCGTCATCTACAACCGCATCCAGGGGATCTACAGCGTTGCGGAAGAGCTGCGCGAACTGGTGCCGGAGGCTGCTGTCGCGGTGGGACACGGCAGGATGGATGAGACCCGCCTCGAGAATGTCATGCTCGATTTCGTCGAAGGCCGAACGGATATCCTCGTCGCTACGACGATCATCGAGAACGGCATCGACATTCCGAACGCCAACACCATGATTATTCTGAACGCGGACAAGCTCGGGCTTGCGCAGCTGTATCAGCTGCGGGGGCGCGTCGGACGATCGGATGTCATGGCGTACGCCTATCTGATGTACCGGCCGGATCAGGTCCTGTCCGCGATCGCGCGGAAGCGCCTGACGGCGATCCGCGAGTTCACCGAGTTCGGCGCAGGCTTCAAGCTGGCCATGCGCGATCTGGAACTCCGCGGTGCGGGCAACGTGCTCGGCGAGGCGCAGCACGGGCAC
>CAYLSR010000060.1:0-7983 GCA_964385855.1 uncultured Mogibacterium sp. | reverse complement strand
GGTCTTCGGAGGCCGCTGATTTCCTCAGCCTGAGAAGAAATCGTTCTGTCGTATCGCTCTGTGGCGAACAGCACTTCATTTTCCTGTCCGCTTCCGGTATTGATGATAAAGCTCCGGGGGATCGCGATCCCGCACCGTGCTGCCGTCATCAAAGAAAGCTGTTCATTTGTGACAATACTACTGAGCCTGACATGACTTTGTTTGACAATATGTGTGCTTGGAGCCGATCCTTTCGGCAAATACCACCTGTCCTGATCAGAATCATAATACAACCCGACCTTGCCGGAAGCGCCGGTAAGGGATAAATGTGCCTTTGTTACGATTTCCGAAGATTTCACGACCCCCTCAGCTGCAAGATCCCGTATCGTTTCTGCAGAAACCGGTTCATAAGCAGCTTCCGTGTGCTCCCCCTCTTCCAATATGCAGATCGCCCCCAGACATTCCCTGCCCAATCCGTGGAGCAACGAAAGGTAGTCCCCTTCATCCAGATTCATCCACTGTGCAACTGAGCGCCTGGTGAATCCTTCCGGAAGAAGTCCTTCAAAAAAAGCTGCGGTCTGCATGGGCGAAAACGGGTCTTCCTGCAACGGCAGACTGATTGAAATCGGGACCGCGCCGTTATCATCCCGATATGCAGAGTAATATTGAAAACGCGCATCCGCCGGATCATTGCCGATGATCCGCCCGACCGGTACCATGTCCCCGTTTTTCTCGATCCTGATCTGAAGCTCTCTCATACTGAACCCCTGACCGTCAGGCTGCAATCCAGTCCAAGCAGATTTGCCAGGCAGATCGCCTTTCCGAGTTCTGCCGTTTCCTTTCCGTTTTCCAGATCCGAGATAAAACTGACGCTGAAGCCGCTGAAGTCCGAAATGAACGCCTGCGTATATCCCAGTTCTTTCCTGCGCTTTCGAAGCGCTGCTCCGAAGGAAGCCGCATCCGTGATCATGTTATACCTCCTTCTTTTGCCGTACGAACAAATTATTGCTTTCAGTACGAAAATTTATGCGTTCGGCTTATTTCTTCTGCGATTATTATATATTAAGCCGTACGGCTCAGTCAAGAGATGCTTTAATGCGTCTATACAATGAACCAAACCGCATCAAAAGAGGCAGGCCCCGCCTGCCTCTTGCGTCATTCGTTTGTTCAGGATCAATAGTCGTCCTTGATCTGCGCGTACTGATCGCCGATCACCGTGCGGATGTCCGCATCCTTGATGCCCGCCTGACCGCCGCAGGTCACCGTGTACTTGCTGTTCAGCTCCCCGTAGATCTCGGTCAGGTAGTTCAGATTGCTCCCGTCCGCGATGACGAGCGGTGCTCCGAGTGCCATGGCCAGCGGGCCGCCGGACAGTCCATCCGGGAAGTTGGCTGCGTAGGCGATGACGATGTTGTCCACCCTGCTGTTGGAACCGAAGTAGTTCCGGGCGATCATCGCGGAAGTCTCAAAGCGTGTCGAGCCCATGGCCGCTCTGGCGGTCATGACGGTGAACTCATCGTCGAAGTAGTTGCCGCCCAGGCTGTACTCCATCGGGAGCGTGATCGCGGCGGTACCGCCGATGATCTCGCAGGCCTCCGCGTTGTTGTCCTGCAGGAACCTCGACTGATCTGCCGTGATCTTGTCTCCGACGAGCAGGATCGGCTGCGGAATGCTCGATGCGGACAGCGCGTCCGGGAAGTTCTTGCCGCTGCAGACCAGATACTTCGTGTGACTCCCGAAGGTGTTGATCTCCTCGAGGATCGCCAGATTGGTCTCATAGCGGGTCGCGCCCCAGAGGCGCTCCACTTCGTAACCGGCTTTGTTGAGCTTCGTCTCGATGTCGGCGTTGACCGAAACCGTTCCGCCCAGCAGATAGACCTTGCCGCCGTCATCCAGCACTTTGTCGAGGTAATTGAGAACTGCCGTCTGCGAGCCTTTGTTGACCAGGATCAGCGGCGCCTCGTTCAGATACGCGAGGTATCCGCCGGAGAGCGCGTCCGGGAAGTTCTCGCCGCTCGCGAGGACGACTGTATCGTAGGTTTCCTTACCGTAAACGGTCAGCAGCTGATCCGCGATCGCGCGGGAAGTCGCATAACGATCTGCGCCCCACAGACGGATATTGTTGGCTTCCTTGACGACCATCTGCGCCTGGAGCGAGGACGCTCTGCAGGTGACCGTACCGGAAGGCATGGTCACGGACAGGGTCGCCGAAGAGGTCAGCTTGCCGTTCTTCGCGAACGATGCGACCGGAAGTTTGCCGGTGAACTGCACCGCGATCGTCTTGCCGCTCGTGAAGGCCGCATCCGTCAGCCCGCTCTTGAGCGTGCCGGTCACCTGGACCTCATGATCCCCGACCGTGATTTCAGACGCCTCAAACAGATCACTGCTGAACGATGCCGGCTCCTCAAGGGTGACCTTGCTGTCCGACGTAAACTTCAGGGTGATCGTATTGTCTGCTGTATCTCCTTCCTTGACGCAGCCGCGAAGCCACTCCGTGACCTCCGGAGAAAGCGCATAGGTAAGTGTGTAGTCGATGGAGTATTCCGTCACGCCGTCCTGATAACCGACTTCCGCCGGAGCCGCCGTGAAGGAACCCGGCTTTTTCTTGGCAGCAGCAATCAGCGCAGCGAGGTCGATCGGTTCTTCGTCCTCACCCGCTTCTTCACCGTCACCGACGGTTGGAGCTTCCGCTTCTGCCGGCGCCTGGACTTCTTCTTCAGGAGCCAGTGCCTCTTCCCCGATGGTCTCTTCGACAACAGTCCCTTCCGGCTGCGCCTCCAGATTCTCTTCATTCGCGGCATAGGCAGCAACTGCGAACAGCCCGGTGGTCATGCAGATCGTAAGCAGGATCGCTAACAGTCTTTTTGGCCTCATTTGTTCCTCCATATCTGTATATCACATTAAGACATTTTATTATAGCACATCCCTTTGCGATATCCTATATCTTTTTTATTTTTCTCTGCAACATCATGCCCCCACGATGCTCAGATAGTTCTTGCGGATCAGACCGTACTTCATCTTGAAGTGAACGACGCTGAACTTCTTGACGATCACCTTGTACCAGTTCTCCACGACAGCCGTGACGCGCGTGATCTTCCAGGTGCCGTCCTCGAGCTTCTGCCGGATATACTGCACCGTCTCGATGAGCTCCGGCGTCCGCCGTTTGACCGCCAGCCGGACCGACCGCTGCGTATAGTACGTGCTCGCCGCGTAGTATCCATAGTACTTTACGTAGACACCGGCATAGAGGATGCCGTTCCGGTTGCTGAAGCCCTCCAGTTCCGCGGTCGAAGGGATCCGGATCGTATACAGGTGATGGCCGTCCCAGTCGTAGACGACCGCGAGGTTGTACTGAGCGACATCATCCCGGAAAGCCGTGTGGCAGCTGTAGATCCGGTCGGAATCCGCGTCGATGCCCTGGTTGGTCTGCGGTGGCACATAATCCACATCGACGTACTTCACCGGGACCAGATTCTCGTCGCAGATGACATACCCGTTGATCGACGTCTTCTTGATCCTCAGGGCGTACTGCTTCCGCTCCGGGCTGTAGGCGATCCCGGAGTAACCGGTGATCTCGTCCCGGTTCTCCTCGGTGACACCCGGGAGCTCCTCCGGCAGAAACAGGTCCGTATAGCCGGTAATCTTCAGCGACTCCGGGTCCACAAAGGTGATCCGGAACAGATTTCCGCTGTTGTTGACGACGAGTAGCTCGTGTGTATCCGGATTGTACGTCATGTCGTTGCCATGGTCCAGATCCAGGATCGCGGAACGCTTGACCAGCTTGTTGTCCGAGAGGCGCACCTTCAGGATGACGCTCTTATTGTAGCTCGAACTCCCGGACGCCCAGAGGATGTAGTAGTTGTGGACGTTATCCGTCGCGTGGCCCTGCAGGACCCGGAAATCCTTGCTCGGCGAATAGGCGGCGTAGAAATCGAAATCCTCGTCACCGATGGTCTGGAGATCCGCGCTGAAATTCTCGCGGTACGGTGAATAGACGGTCGCTTCGGACTTGTGATACTCTTCCTCCTGCAGCACCAGGGTGGAGATCCGGACGAAGTACGTCACGTTCTCCTCGAGGTCCCGGATGACCGTGACGCCGGACGAGACCGGACCGAGCATTCTGGACTGCAGCATCTCGGCAGAGAATTCCTCCTCCGCGGAATACTCGATCAGGTAGCCGTCCGCGCCTTCAACGGTCTCCCAGGTCAGCTCCATCTCGGTCTGAGACAGGCGGTGCCAGTTCAGGACCTCCGGCGCGACGACGGAAGGATCTTCGACGATGTCCGGAATCGGGATGCCGGAGGCGCCGGCTTCGGGCGGGAGGTCCTCGTCGGAAACAAGCTCCGCGTCCTGTGTAGCCGGATCCGGCAAAGGCTCAGCATCGCCGGCATCCTGCACGGGATCCTCCTGTTCGCAGGCCTCGTCTTCCGGGATTGCGGCCGGGGATTCAGCCTGCGGCTCCGCGTCCTCCGGCTGATCTGTTGTCAGATCAGGCTGCTCCTCCGTCCCTTCCGAAGACGCAGGCGCTGAAGCAGGCAGTTGTTCCGAGCAGAATTCTGTCTCAAGGACATCCTGCACACCGATCTCGTCTTCCGCGCAGCAGAAGACCGCCGTCATCCCCCAGATGACCGCCGCCAGGATCAGGATCCGCGTCATATTCCCTCTGATGATTCGTGCCATTCGATTCACCTCTGCTTTGCGTCAGCATTTCAGCTGAACAGCTTTTTCAGCTTCTTCACGTTGTCAGCCACTCTGTTGCCGGCTCCGCTTTCCGCGCCGGTCTGCTTCGCCTTCCTGAGCTGCTGCTCCAGTTCAGCCTTTTCCCTCCGAACTTTTCGCAGATCTTCCGTCACACGTCGTTTGGCGGCCCGCTCCCGTTTAACTGTGTTGAGCATGAGATCGTTCCAGGAAACGCGCTCCCCCCGTCCGGTGAGCAGCTTCTCCCGCAGAGATCCTTTCCCAACATTCCGGTCGAACCAGTCGCTGAGCTGCCGAAGCTGCACGTCGTTTTCCGTGATATTGACTTTCCACAGCGTGGAGTTTTCCTGCGTATCCCCGATGTAGTCCAGCGGGGAATAGTTGGAGGCGAGGACCGTCGGAACATTCGACAGCAGCTCGATGCCCTTGAGGTAGATGTCGTCCGCGACCGGGCAGGTGCTCTGGATCGTCTCGATGTCCAGAAGCTGCCTGTCGAGAAGCGGGACCGGAAACAAGGAACCCGCACCGTTCGTCGCCATCAGCTGCGCGGACGGCAGGAACGGGCAGCCGGCGCAGTCCTTGACCCAGTCGCTGTAGGGAGCGATCTCTCCGTTTTCATCCAGAACGATATAGTGTGCCCGCATTGTCGCGACCGCATCCGGATACGCGATGTGCGCCAGCCTCAGCTTTTCGATCATATCCTGCGCGTAGATCAGGTCATCATCGACCGTGATGACGAGGTCTTCCGGGAAGTCCTGAAAAGCATAGTAGTATTTTTTGTGCGGCTTCAGGTTGGTATCGCACCAGCGGATCTCAGCCTGTCCTTCCCTGCAGGCTGCCAGCAGATCCTCCGGCAGAGACTGCTCCCGGCCGGGGAATTCTCCGTCATACAGATAGAGGACGATACGATCGGCCGGGAAGCTCTGTTCCCTGAGGTTCCGGATCACGCCGGCAACGGTATGGATCCTTGCCGGGTAGGACGTGAACGAAACCACGCAGTTCCTGTCCAGTTCCTTCCGGTAGCTGTCATACGGCTGCCGCAGGACCGCGAGATACTCAAGGTAATCCGTATCGCTGTCAAAACTGAAACACTTGAATTCCGCGATTTCTCCGCCAGACAGCAGATCGTGCATCCCCTGATAATACGCTTCCGCGGCGTCGGTATCCGCGTGCCCGGCAGTCCTCATTTTCCGCCAGTTCCCGACCAGCTGATCGACCGTGAACCGGTCCAGCGACCTTCGGATGGTCTCCGCGTGCGGCAGGCAGAGGATGTTCTCCCGGGTATTGCGGATCGTCTGCAGGAGTTCTTCCGGCTCCATATCATCCGCTCCGTTTTCCGTATGAACGACCGTCTCCCGAAGCGGGACGATGCGGTCTGCGGACGCCAGCGCGGCTGCGATGAACGCCCGGTCATCTGCCTCTGCAGTCTCATCAAAGGCCGCTCCGCTTTTCCGGATGAACGCCGCGTCAAAGAGCTTTGCGCAGACTGACGGCTCCGCGACAGTCAGGATATCGAAGCGGCAGTCTCTGTACGAGAACGTTTTGAGCTTCGGAGCGATCTTTTCCGTCCGGACGCCCCGGATCTTCTTTTCTTTGCCTTCCTGCCCCGGGGCTGCATGATCTGCGATCACCAGATCCGCTTCCAGCTCAGTGACAGCGCGGAGCATGGATTCCAGCCCGTTCTTTTTGAGTCTCCAGTCCGGTTCCAGGAACAGCAGATACCTTCCCGCTGCCTCCCGGATCAGCCGGTTTCTGGTTTCATTAAACCGTTCAGAGCGGAGGACCTTCACTTCCCGGTCCTTCAGGCCGGGATCCGGCCCTTCTTTCAAAACGCAAAAGACCTCAACATCCCGGACCGACTGTTCCCGGATGCTCTTGACGCAATCCTCCAGATGTTCTGTCTGCCGGCGCACGGTGATGATGATCGAAACGGTTGGATTCTGCATGGTCTCTCCTGCTTCTGTGTCAACGATCAGCCGCTTCTACCGGAAAAGCTTCCGGATCCTGCGCGGCAGCCAGGTGACCGCCCTGCCGATCCTGTAGCCGGCGGAGCTTTTGATCGCCTGAAGCTGCTTTTTGAGCTTGCTGATCTCTTTCTTTTGTTCTTTGTTTGTCGCTTTGAGTTCGGTGATGCGGTCATTCAGGGCGCGGATCCTCTCCGCGGACTGCATCCGCTGCTCCACGAGATACTCTTCGACCGGCGTATCGAGGATCTTGCGGATCCGTTCATATTCGCTCTCGCTGAAATACTCTTCCTGCGGCATCTGTGCGACGCCGAACTCCTCGTACGCCGTTCCATGCAGCAGATCGTACGCCCACAGGAACGGTTTGCCGTGCATGGTGTTGAGCTGCCAGAGCGAGAAGTTGACGCACCAGTTCCGGAATGCCCTGCCGTAGGTCTCCATCAGCCCGCTCGCTTCGAGGTCCTCCTGCATGGCTCTGAGCCCTTCGTAGAAGCACTTCCAGGACTTTTCCCTCGTCCTCGAAAGGGAGCCCTTCAGGTTCACCCGCTGGTGGATCAGGCACTCATCGAGCGTCACGATCCTCTTCGCCTTCGCGAGCGCCATGAAGACGAAATACATGTCGTTGGTCGTCCGGAGCTCCTGGTAGCGGAGGCCCTGTTCTTCGATGAACGCTCTGCGGAATAACTTGTCCCACGCCCAGCCGTTGAACATCCGGAAGATGTTTTCGTTGTTCGGCGGCACCGCGGGATCGAACACCTTCCGGTCTTCGAAGTACTCCCGGCGGAACGCCCACGTACATTCCTTGTACTTCTTCAGATCATTGTCGTAGAGGTCCGCGTAAAAGACGCAGATGTCCGCGTCATTCTGCTTTGCCACCGCGTACGACTTCTCCAGCATCTCCGGCTCGTAGAAGTCGTCCGCGTCCAGAAAGGACAGGTATTCTCCGGAGGCCTGTGCCAGCCCGGTGTTTCTCGCGGCGCCCGCGCCGGCATTCTCCTGCTCGAGGAGCCGTATGCGGCCGTCCTGCACGGCGTATTTCCGGACGACTCCCGCGGATCCGTCCGTGGAACCGTCATTCACGCAGAGGATCTCGATCTCCCGGAGGGTCTGCCCGGTCACCGACCGGAGGCAGTCCTCCAGATAGTCCTCCGCATTGTAAATCGGGATGATGACAGATACTTTGATCTCACTTTGACTCATTTTCCTGATCCTTTGATCTTTCTCGGGAGGTACGTGACCGTCCTGCCGATCCTGAACGATGTGGAGTTCCGGATGCCGTCGATCTCGGTCTCGAGCTTCTGCACTCTCTTCTCGAGCTTCTCCCCGTCCTTTGTCAGCTGCT
>CAYLSR010000059.1:4273-8039 GCA_964385855.1 uncultured Mogibacterium sp. | reverse complement strand
TGCACAAAGCCTTTGGCATCGCCAACTCCCAGCCGGCACACGCTCGCTCCCTCGTGAATTTCATCGGCTCCTGCGGAACGCATCCGCGGAGCCGTCTCTTTTTTCAGGAGGATGACGTCGAAATGTTGCGCAACGTCGGGGCACACGCTTGCTTCCTCGTGAATTTCATCGGCTCCTGCGGAACGCATCCGCGGAGCCGTTTTTTTTTGAGGGGATGGAGCCGAAGGGGGTTCAGGCTCTGTCGATGTCGGTCAGCGCCTTGTAGAGCACCGGAAACTCGTCGATACGCGGCAGGCGGATGCGGACGTAGTTCTTGCCGAGGCCGTTGAAGTCGCTGCCGGAGACGCAGAGGACGCCGCAGTCGTAGAGCTCTTTGCGGAGGTCGACCTCCGGGTCTTCGTGCCAGACGAGGAAGATCGACGTCGTGTCGTAGGTGTACGCGAGGTGCAGGCGGTTGCCGATGGTCGATTTGATTTCGCGCTTCATCTTGGCGAAGTCGATGACGTGCTCCCAGATGTGGTAGGAGTTTTTGAGGGCTTCGCCGCCGAGTTCCCGGGCGAATTCGCTGACCTGGTACGGGTTGGCGACTTTTTTCATGAGGGCGATGAGCGGCTTGTGCGCGATGATGTAGCCGATGCGCAGGCCCGCCAGGCCGAAGGCCTTGGAGAGGGTCCGCATCATGATCATGCACTCGTATTTCTCGAGGAACTTCGCGGCGGAGTTCTGGTTCGGCATGAAATCGCCGTAGGCTTCATCGACGATCACGGCAGCGCCGCAGCGCTCGGCTTTTTCCAGAATCAGCTTGATCGCGTAGCTGTCGATGATCTGGCCGGTCGGGTTGTTCGGGTTGTCGATGTAGACGAGGCTGGTTTCCTCGTCGATCGCCTCGATGATCTCGTCCGGGTCGATGAGGAAACCGTTTTCCTTCCGGAGCCGCACCGGCTGGTAGTCCATGCCGAGCATGCGGACGGTCATCTCGAAGTCCGTGAACTGCGGCGCGATGCCGACGACTTTGGCGCCCGGGCGGTTGAAGATGTTGCAGATCACGTAGATCGCGCCGATGCTGCCGTCGGTGATCATGAGGTTTTCCGGCTCCAGGAAGAACTGGCCCTTCCAGTACTCGCAGAGGCCGTCAAAGATCGCGGTGCTGTGCGGATACGGTCCGAGGCGGTTCATGTCGAAGTTCTCGACGGCTTTCATCATCTCCGGCGGGAAGCCGTACGGGGTGCAGCCCTCGCCGCAGTCGATGCCGCCTTCCGGCAGGTCGATGTGTTCGGACGCGTAGCTGATCTTTTCGGTTTCCAGCAGTTCTTTGCGGATCTTCAGGTTCATTTTGGTTCTCCTTTATCGTGCAGGCCCGGCGGAAGCCCGGGCTGTTTTTTACTGAGAACAGTATAACGGAAGAAGGGGACTTTGTAAAACGAAAAAAAGCCGGCGGGCGGGTTGACTTTCGTATGGTATGATGCTACAATGTTAGCGCGCTAAAGTGCGAATACGAAGCTCGACGAGGATCCTGCAGGAAACTGCAGGATCTCAGGATGTGGATCTCATGCTTTAGGAGAAGGAGGCGCAATGGGCAGGAAAGAAAACAAATACATGGATAATTTCTTCAAGGCGGTCCTGTCGCTGGAGACGGAGGAGGAATGCCGGGCGTTTTTTGACGATGTGGCGACCATCAAGGAGCTGCAGGATCTGACCTACCGGCTGGAGGTCGCCAGGCTGCTCGCGAACGGGAAGGTGTTCAGCGAGATCAGCAAGGAGACCGGGACGAGCTCGGCGACGATCGGGCGGGTCAACAAATGCCTGAATTACGGGCCGGGCGGGTACGCGCTGGTGCTCGAGCGGATCGGCGCGCTGCCGAAAGAGACAGAGAAGGAGCAGTAACACGAGATGACTGATTACGATCGGATCCTCAACAGCGATGAGCGGGCGGTCTACGATCTCCGGGATCTGTACGGCCGCTACGGGTATGTCCGGTTCAAGACCGGAAAATTTGAGGAATATGAGCTATATGCGAGAAACCGGGATTTCCTGAGCACGGACGGGATTCTGACCTTCACGGACGCGAAGGGGCGCCTGATCGCGCTCAAGCCGGACGTGACGCTGTCGATTGCGAAGAACTCTTCGTGGTCGCCGGGCGTCGTGCAGAAGTTCTGCTACGACGATTATGTGTACCGGCTGTCCCGGAGCAGCGGGTCGTTCCGCGAGATTCTGCAGACCGGGATCGAGTGCATCGGGGACATCGGATCGTACGACGTGTGCGAGGTCATCCTGCTCGCGGTGCGGAGCCTCGAGATGATCAGCGGGGAGTACATCCTCAACATCTCGCACATGGGGATCGTCCGGGGGCTGACCGGGCTGCTGCAGCTGCCGGAGGAGGAAGAACAGCAGGTGCTCCGCTGCATCGGCGACAAGAATGTGCACGGCGTGACGGAGATCTGCCGGCGCAATGAGGTCTCGGAGGATATGATCAGCCGAGTCCGCGCGCTGATCCAGACGAGCGGGCCGATCGAGAAGGTCCTCCGGCGGATCGACCGCATCATCGTCGGTAACACGATGCAGCGCGCGGTCGATGAGCTGCGCGTCATCGGCGACGTGCTGGCGTCGGCCGGGCTGGACGGGCGCGTGCGGTTTGATTTCTCCGTCGTCAACGACATGGGCTACTATAACGGCGTGACGTTCCAGGGCTTCATCAGCGGGCTGGCGACGAACGTCCTGTCCGGCGGCCGCTACGACAACCTCATGATCAAGATGGGCAAGAAGTGCGGTGCGATCGGCTTCGCGGTCAACCTGGATCTGGTCTCCGAGCTGGGCCGGCAGGAGCGCGAGCTGGATGTCGACATCGTGATGCTCGACCGGCCGGGGGAAGACCTCGCGAAGCTCAACGAGGCGGTCCGGTACTTCACGGAGAACGGCATGAGCGTTTCGGTCCAGAAGGCGGTCCCGAAGAACCTGACGTACGGCAAGCTCGTCGAGCTCTTCGACGGAGAAGTCCGAGTGATCGACGAACCGAAAGGAGGGGAGGCGTGATGAAACAGGTCATCGACATCGCCCTTCCGAAAGGGCGCCTCGGCACGCAGGTCTACGAGATGATGGCGAAAGCCGGCTATGACTGTCCGGAGCTCCTGGAGAAGAGCCGCAAGCTGATCTTCGAGAACGAGGAGAAGGGCGTCCGGTTCTTCTGGGTCAAGCCGTCCGACGTCGCGATCTACGTGGAGCGCGGCGCGGCGGACATCGGGGTCGTCGGCAAGGACATCCTGCTCGAGAGCGAGCCGGACGTCTACGAGCTTTTGGATCTGAAGCTCGGCGTCTGCCGCATGATGGTCGCGGGCAGGAAGAAATGGCGCGAAGATAAAGACCGCACCCTCAGGGTCGCGACCAAGTTCCCGACCATCGCCCGGCACTACTATGAGGGCAAGAGCCGCGACATCGACATCATCAAGCTGAACGGCTCCATCGAGATCGCGCCGATCCTGGGGCTGTCCGACGTCATCGTCGACATCGTCGAGACCGGCAACACGCTCCGGGCGAACGGCCTCGAGCCAAAGGAACTCATCGTGCCGATCAGTGCCCGGCTGCTCGCCAACAAGGCGAGCTACCAGTTCAAGACCGAAGCGGTCGAAGGGCTCGCGGCGGCGCTGGCGGAGCAGGTCAGAGAGGAATAGAACGGATTTTACAGAAAGAAGGAACCCAAATTGATCAGGATATACCGATACGGAGAGATCGCGAACAGCGAGCTGTTCGCGCGGACGGAGATGCCGGCCAA
>CAYLSR010000059.1:0-4263 GCA_964385855.1 uncultured Mogibacterium sp. | reverse complement strand
ATAGCTCTCTCCCCTCTTTCGCTGATGGAAGCTGACGATATTCGCGAGCGTATCTCGGAGATCATCGCGCGGGTCCGCGCGGAGGGTGACGGGGCGCTTCGGGCGTACAACCGGCAGTTTGACCGGACGGAGGCGCCGCTGGAGGTGACGCCGGAGGAGATCCGGGCGGCTTACGACGCGGTCGATCCGGAGCTCATCGCCGTGATGGCGGAAGCCGCGGCCAACATCCGGGACTTCCACAGCCGGCAGAAGCGAAACAGCTTCATCATCAACGAGAAGAAGGGCATCGTGCTCGGGCAGAAGGTCCTGCCGATCGAGCGGGCCGGCCTCTACGTGCCGGGCGGCACGGCGGCGTATCCGTCCACCGTGCTGATGAACTGCATCCCGGCGAAGATCGCCGGCGTGGAGGAGATCGTCATCACGACGCCGGCGAGCGGCGGGGAGATCAGCCCGGTGCTCCTGGCGGCGGCGAAGATCGGCGGCGCGGACCGGATCTTCCGCGTGGGCGGCGCGCAGGCGATCGCCGCGCTCGCGTACGGGACGGAGACGATCCCGAAGGTCGACAAGATCGTCGGGCCGGGCAACGCATTCGTCGCGGAAGCCAAGAAGCAGGTCTACGGCCAGGTCGCGATCGACATGATCGCGGGCCCGTCGGAGATCCTCATCGTGGCGGACGGCACCTGCGAGGGCCGGATCGTCGCGGCGGACATGCTCTCGCAGGCCGAGCACGACAAGTTCGCGACGGCGGTCCTCGTCACCGACAGCCCGAAGCTGGCGCTCGAGGTCCAGGCCGAACTCGAGAAGCAGCTGCAGGTCCTCCCGCGGGAGGAGATCGCCCGCGCGTCCATCGAGAACAACGGCAAGATCATCGTCGCGGATTCCGTCGAGACCGCGATCGACATCGCAAACGAGATCGCGCCGGAGCACTTCGAGCTCTGCGTCGACAACCCGTTTGACTATTTCGATCAGATCCGGTACGCCGGCTCCGTGTTCCTGGGCAAGAACTGCCCGGAGGCACTCGGCGACTACTTCGCGGGGCCGAACCACACGCTCCCGACCAGCGGGACCGCGCGGTTCTACAGCCCGCTCTCCGTGGACGACTTCACCCGCAAGATGCAGTATTCCTACTACACCGGGGAGGCGCTCGCGGCGGCGGCGGACAAGATTGCCCGCTTCGCCGAGGAGGAGGGACTCTCCGCGCACGCGCGCAGCGTGCTTTCGAGGAAGTAACAGGGGGAAGGGGAACAGACTATGAGCAGATTTATCAAGAAACGCTACCGGAACTTTGAGAGCTACACGCCGGGCGAACAGCCGAAGGACACGGAGTACGTCAAGCTCAACACCAACGAATCTCCGTTCCCACCGGCGCCGGGTGTCCTCCGGGCGCTGAACGAGACCTCGCTCGAGCGGCTCCGGCTGTACCCGGACCCGACGGGCCGGGAGCTCAAGCGCAAGATCGCGAAGCTGTACGGCGTCGAGCCGGAGAACGTCTTTCTGTCCAACGGCTCCGACGACATCATCAACTTCTCCTTCATGGCGTTCAGCGATGACGACGTCGAGTTCGTCTTCCCGGACATCACCTACAGCTTTTACGATGTGATCGTCAACCTGCACGGGGCGAAGTTCCGCCGGGAGCCGCTGCTGCCGGACATGACGGTCGACTGGCAGGCCTACTGCGGCATCGGCAAAAACATCGTCCTGCCGAATCCGAACGCGCCGACCGGCCGGGCCCTCACGCGGGATCAGATCGAGGAGATCGTCCGGACCAATCCGGACAACGTGGTGCTGATCGACGAGGCTTATGTGGACTTCGGCGCGGAATCCTCTGTACCGCTCGTTCACAAGTATGATAATATACTGGTATCGCACACGTTCTCCAAGTCGAGGAGCTTCGCGGGCGGCCGGCTGGGATTTGCCATCGCGGACAGGGAGCTGATCGCGGACCTGATGACGATCCAGTACTCGACCAACCCGTACAACGTCAACTCGCTGTCGCTGATCCTGGCGGAAGCCGCGATCGACGAGGACGCGTATTATAAAGAAAATGCCCGCAGGATCATGGAGATCCGCGCGTACACGACGGAGCAGCTGGAGGCGCAGGGCTTCGAGGTGCTGCCATCGCAGGCGAACTTCGTCTTCGCCCGGCACAGGGAGATCCCCGGCGACACGATCTACCGGGAGCTCAAGGCGCGCGGCGTCCTGGTCCGGCACTTTACCGCGGAGAAGATCAAGGATTACAACAGGATCACGATCGGGAGCAAAGAGCAGATGGATGTGCTCTTTGAGAAGCTGAGAGAGATCCTGCCAGAACAGTAAACGGAGTTTATTCGGAGGAGGTACCGGAATGCGCAACGCAGAAATTTCCCGCAAGACCGCCGAGACCGACATCGAGCTGTGGCTCGAGCTGGACGGAAGCGGCAGAAGTGAGATCGACACCGGCGTCGGTTTTCTCGATCACATGCTGACCCTTTTGGCCAAGCACGGCGGATTCGACCTCGTCGTCCGCTGCGACGGCGACACCTACGTGGATGACCACCACTCGGTCGAGGACATCGGCATCACGCTCGGCCGGGCGTTTGCCGAGGCGATCGGCGACAAGCGCGGCATCCGCCGCTACGGCAACACGATCCTGCCGATGGACGAGGCGCTGATCCTCACCGCCGTCGACATCTCCGGCCGGTCCTACCTGGGATTTGAGCTGGAGATCCCGACCGAGAAGGTGGGCACCTTTGACACGGAGCTGGTCGAGGAGTTCTTCCTCGGCTTCGTCCGGACGGCGGGCATCACCCTGCACATCCGTCAGATGGCCGGCAAAAACACCCACCACATCATCGAAGGCACGTTCAAATCCTTCGCGCGCACGATGCGAAACGCCGTCGCGATCGACGAGCGCTTCCGGGACGAGATCCCGTCCACCAAGGGCACGCTCCGCGAGGAAGAGAACGAGATCGATCTCTACGCACAAGAGGAGGCTGCAGAGGATGCCCCCTTTCGCGTAACCGAAGAGCCGATCTACGCGACCGTTCCAGAACCGCCGGAGCCTCCGGCTCCGTCCATCCCGGCGACCCCGTCCCGGCCGGCTCCTCAAACCAGACCGGCACCGCCGCCGGCGCCGTTCTATCCGCCGGATGAGGACGAGAACGAAGACTGGTTTGACGGCGAACCGGGCCCGGACCCGGAGCCGGAGTTCGAACCGGAACCTGCGCCGGCCCGGAGGGTCAAAGACGACACCTTCACCTTTGACATCCCGGACGAAGAGGACGACGAAGAAGAACCGAAGGAGTCCTCGCACGTCTACCGCCGCTACGATACCTTTGATTACAGCGATTACGACGGCGCGTCCGACAGCGAGAGCGATCTCGACGCCCTCGCCGAATCCATGGCGCGCGACTCCCTTCGCAAGAAGACCCAGATCGCGATGAACTGGAACGAATCCTCCGACTCCGGCGAAACCAGAGAGCGCCGGGCCACCGGCCTCGACGGGACCCTCGTCAACAAGAGCCGGAACCCGGGCTCCAAGGGCCTCGACGACGACTACGTCCGCGGCATCGTGCGCGACGGAGGGTCGACGGAGCAGCTGGAGAAGGAGTTGATCGAGAAAGGACTGCTGTAGGGCGGAGCCGCCTCGGAAACAGTCCTCGGATCCGGAAATCCAATCTCGGTCCACGCTCGCTCCCTCGTGGATTTCATCGGATCCTGCGGGAACGTTTCCTCGGCGGCCGCCAGACTGCAGGCAGGAGGATGCAAGAGACTGATGAACCTTGCAGATTACGATCCGGTTTCGGATCAGCTTTTCGGTTGACCACCGTTCCTTTGCGGGAAGTCCGGCTCGCGGAGAGCGTTCCCGCAGGATTTGCAGAAATTCCCGAGGAAGACCTTCTGGGCCGGCTGGGAGTTGTCGATGCTGAAAGCTTTGAGCAACTCCGCCGGCACAGAAGGGCGACCGAGATGGAATTTCGCACATCCGAGGACTGCTCTGCGCGAGTCGGACTTCCCGAAAAGGACACGACAAAAGAAAGGAATTCGTCTATGATAAGAATGATCGACTACGGCGTCGGCAACCTCTTCTCCCTGCGCTCGTCCTTCGCGGCGATCGGGGAGGAGATTGAAGTCACTGGGGATCCGGCGAAGATCCGCGAGGCGGACAAGCTCATCCTGCCCGGCGTCGGCGCTTTTCGGGATGCTCGGGAGGCGCTGAGGGTCAGCGGACTCGATGAGGTGGTCTGCGAGCAGGCGGCGAAAGGCGTTCCGCTGCTCGGGATC
>CAYLSR010000058.1:0-8141 GCA_964385855.1 uncultured Mogibacterium sp. | reverse complement strand
ACATCTTAAGAAGATCACGGTCGATGACATCTGCGAAATGGCGGAGATCGGAAGACGGACGTTTTACCGGTATTATCCGGACAAATACGCACTGTTTGAAGACACCTACCGCAGGGAGTTCTTCGAGAAGCTGGAGATCGAAGACGATGCCTACATCTACGACATCTACGAGAAGATCCTCGTGCAGATGTACGAGGAACAGGCCTTCTTTCAGCACGCGATTGCCGCAAAGGAACAGAACGGATTCTGGGAATTGGTCACGGATCTGCTGTTTTCTCGCGTTGTGGTGCTTCTGTCCTCCGATCCGTATATCAATCAGATGAGGGACTTCTATATCCGGAAGGACATCGGCGTGATTCTGCACATCATCGAGCAATGGATCCTGAACGGCTACCGGGAGACGCCGGAGGAGCTGTCCAAGTTCATCCGGCTGTGCGCCGCCGTCCACGGGAAATGGGAGTATCAGCTCGCGATGAAATACGAGACGGATGAGTATTCGCTGGAGCGGTTTGAGAAGGGGGAGTGGTGAATTTCAGCGTCGCTCTGTTCACGGAGCAATGCGGAGTGTTCCCGCTCCCCAAATCACGCCGGAATAGTACCAAAAAATCCTTGCATTTTCAAATGAAACAGGTATAATAGATGGGCATGGTCCGAATAGGCGGGCCATCATCCTGCCCCGAAAGGGGCCGTAAGGCCATAGGAGGTGAAAGCAATGAGAAATTATGAATTATTGTTCATCATGGATCCGGCTATGGATGAGGAACAGAGAAACGCGATGATCGAGACCATCTACGGGATCATCAACGCGGACGGAGAAGCTGGCGAGGCTGATCAGTGGGGGAGCAGAAAGCTCGCGTACGAGATCAACAAGAAGAAAGACGGCTACTACGTTCTCATCCCATTCAAGGCGAGCCCAGAGCTGCCGAAAGAGCTGGATAGACGACTCAAGATTTCCGATAATATCATGAGACACATCATCGTTTGCCAGGACGAGCAGTAAGTCTTCCGGGCCGGGGATACGCGCCGGCAGGAGACCGTATCGTTCACTTCGTCACACGAAAGGACACAGGTGAATTATGAACAGTGTAATATTAGTTGGAAGACTTGCGAGAGATCCGGAACTCCGGTACACGCCGAACAACACCCCGGTGACCCACTTCACGCTGGCGATCGACAGACCGGCGCAGCAGGGTCAGGAGAGGCAGGCGGACTTCATCCGCATCACCGTCTTCGGGCGGCAGGCGGAGACCGTCGAGCGCTACCTCAAGAAGGGCAGACAGGCGGCTGTGCAGGGAAGGATCCAGACGGGAAGTTATCGGAACCGGGACGGCCAGACCGTTTATACGACGGATGTCATCGCTGACCGGGTGGAATTCCTCGGCAGCGGCAACGGCGGCGGTCAGGGCGGCGGCTACAACAATTCCGGCAACGGCAATTACGGCGGCGGTCAGGGCAACTACGGCGGCGGGCAGAACGGCGGCTATAACAACGGCGACGGGCAGAGCAACTACAGAGACGACGCCAGAAACAACGAGCCGTTCGGACCGGACGAACCGTATGCGCAGGGAGGCGACCAGGATTATCCGGAAGCGTTCCAGGCAACGGATGACGATATCCCGTTCTAAAGCGGACGCGGCGGTCCGTCCGGCAGGACAGACGCTGCGGAGACATCCGGGAGACCGGAAGTATCTTATGAAAGGAGACCAGTCGAATGGACAATAATAACAGAAAGCGCGGCGGCATCAGAAGAAAGAAAGTATGCCAGTTCTGTGCGGACAAAGACAAGAAGATCGATTACAAGGACGTGGAGACTCTCAAGAAGTACACGACCGAGAGAGGCAAGATCCTCCCGAGAAGAGTCACCGGTACCTGCGCGATGCACCAGAGAGCTGTCACCACAGCGATCAAGAGAGCGCGCGTAGTCGCTCTGCTGCCTTTCGACGCAGACCTGAACTAAGACGCGGAGACAAAGGACAGGAGATCCTCCGAAGCGACGGCTTCGGAGGTCTTTTTTTTTGCGAAAATGAAACCGATTTTCATATTGACAGCGGCCGGAAATGTGCTAAAATGAAAACAGTTTTCAATTTGGCGCCAATGGCGCCCGTGAAACGGCTTTGTGAAAGAAGGAAGCAGCCCCTTGTGGGGAGGAGAGGAAAAGCGATGGAAAACAGAGGCACCTACAAGACCCGGCAGCGGGAGGAGATCCTGGCGTTCCTGAAAAACGCGGAGGATCGGCACGTGACGGCCGAGGAGGTCTATCTGCACCTCAAGGAGGCGCGGAGTTCCGTCGGCAAGACGACGGTCTACCGGCAGCTCGAGAAGCTGGTCGACGACGGGGTCCTCAACAAGTTCATCACGGGGCTGAACGCGCCGGCGTGCTTTGAGTACATCGACCCGGACGACTGCGGGGCGGAGCAGGCCTGCTACCACCTCCGCTGCGAGAAGTGCGGCCGGCTGATCCACCTGCACTGCGGCGAAGTGACGGAGCTGTCGCACCATATCATGGAGGAGCACGGGTTCCTGATCGACCCGCGGCGGACGGTCTTCTACGGCATCTGTGAAGACTGCCGGCAGACTGCTGCCGGAACGGAAGAAGTTTAATTCAAACAGAAGGAGTTTATACAAATGAAGAGAATCATTCTTGCGGCAGCGCTGGTCTTCGCGATGATCCTGCTGCCGGCCTGCGGCGGTGCAGGCGGTGAAGGCGAAGGCGCGGAAGCGGACGGCGGAAAGATCACCGTTGTCACGACGATCTTTCCGGAGTACGACTGGGTCCGCCAGATCGCGGGAGACCGGATGGAGGAGCTGGAGGTGACCTACCTGCTGGGCCAGGGGGTGGATATTCACAGCTATCAGCCGTCCGTGCAGGATGTGACGAAGATCGTGGACGCGGACGTGCTCATCTATGTCGGCGGGGAATCGGATGCCTGGATCGAAGACCTCTTGAAGGAGTCCGGCCGCGAGGAGCAGATCGTCCTCCGGCTGATGGACCCGGTCAGCGCAGCGCTCGTGGAAGAAGAGCTGATCGAGGGCATGGAGCCTGAGGAAGAAGAAGAGGCGGAGGAAGAAGAAGGCCCGGAATACGACGAGCACATCTGGCTCTCCCTGCGCAACGCGAAGACCTGCTGCACCGCGATCCGCGACGCGCTGTCGGAAGCCGATCCGGAAGGGACGGATGTATACGCGGCAAACGCGGAAACCTATATCGGGCAGCTCGACGCGCTCGATCAGGAATACAGCGCGGCCGTGGCGGATGCGCCGCAGCGGACGATGGTCTTTGCCGGCAGGTTCCCGTACCGGTATCTGACGGAAGACTACGGGCTCGAGTACTACGCCGCGTTCCCGGGCTGCTCGGCGGAATCCGAGGCAAGCTTTGAGACGATCACCTTCCTGGCCGGTAAGGTGCAGGAGCTGGGGCTGAAGTACATCGTGCAGACGGACAATGAGACCGACATCGCGACGGCAATCCTGAGCGCGGCGGCGGATCCGGCGCTTCAGACCGTGGAAATGAACAGCATGCAGAGCGTCAGCGCAGCCGATGCGGAGCAGATGACCTACCTCGGAATCATGCAGACCAACCTCGAGGCGGTCCGCACGGCGCTGGGCAGCTGATCCGAAGGAATACAGCAGAGGGTAAGACGTGGAATTTAAAGGAAACAAAAAAGAATCGCCGGAGCTGATCTCCTGCGGCAACCTGTCCGTCGGCTACGGGCAGCAGGTGGTCGCGAGCGGGATCACGTTTCAGCTGCATGCGGGGGACTACCTCTGCATCGTCGGCGAGAACGGTTCCGGCAAGAGCACACTGATGAAGACGCTGCTCGGCATGCAGCCGCCGGTCAGCGGGGAGCTGCGCCGGGCGGAGGGCCTTTTGCGGCAGGGGATCGGCTATCTGCCGCAGCAGAGCGTGACGCAGCGGGATTTTCCGGCGAGCGTGCAGGAAATCGTGATCTCCGGCCTGCAGCGAAAGGTCGGCTGGCGGCCGTATTACACCCGCGCGGAGCGGGACCTCGCGATGAGCACGCTGGAGCGGCTCGGCATCCGGGAGCTGGCGAAGAAGAGCTACCGGAACCTCTCCGGCGGCCAGCAGCAGCGCGTGCTCTTGGCGCGGGCGATCCTGGCGACGAAGGAACTCCTGCTGCTGGATGAACCGGTCGCGGGGCTCGACCCGGGCGCGATGCGCGAGATGTACCGCATCATCGAGGAGCTGAACGAAGAGGGGACGACCATCATCATGATCTCGCACGACGTGGAGCAGGCGTTGGAATACGCCTCGCACATTCTGCAGATGGGCGAGGTCCCGTACTTCATGCCGAAGGGCGAGATGGCCCGGAACCGCCACTGGCGCAGCATCGCACCCGGAAAGGCTCGGATCGGGCAACCGGAGTTCCCGGTGCGGCCGGTCCCGGAACCTGGCCTGGCGGAGCAGGCTACACCGGCCGGCGCGAGTCCGGCCGCAGAGGGCGGCCCGGCGGAAGGGGGTGCGGAGGTATGAGTGTTTTCGGGCTTCTGGCGATGTACCTCAGCCATTCGTTCGTCCGCAACGCGCTCATCGTGGGTGTGCTGATCGCCTTGTGCTCCTCGCTGATCGGCGTGACGCTGGTGCTCAAGCGGTTCTCCTTCATCGGAGACGGCCTGTCCCACGTGGCGTTCGGCGCGATGGCGGTCGCGACGGTGATGGACCTCGCGGACAACATGATGCTGACCATTCCGGTCACGGTGCTCAGCGCGGTGCTGCTCCTGCGGACCGGCAAGAACGCGAAGATGAAGGGCGACGCCGCGATCGCGCTGATCTCCGTATCGGCGCTGGCGTTCGGCTATCTGGTCATGAACGTGTTTTCGACTTCGGGGAACCTCTCCGGAGACGTCTGCACCACGCTCTTCGGTTCGACCTCGATCCTGACGCTGACGAAGACGGACGTGGTGGTCTGCGCTATGCTGTCGGTGCTGGTGGTCGGTGCGTTTTTGTTCTTTTATCATAAAATCTTCGACGTGACGTTTGACGAGGACTTCGCGCGCGCGGTCGGGAGCCGCGCGGACCTGTACAACCTGGTGATCGCACTGATCATCGCGGTCATCATCGTGCTCGGCATGAATCTCGTCGGATCCCTGCTGATCTCGGCGCTGATCATCTTCCCGGCGCTGTCGGCGATGCGGGTCTTTTCGGATTTCCGGTCGGTGACGGTGTGTTCGGTGGTGCTTTCGGTGGTCGGTTCGGTGGCGGGCATCCTCGTTTCGATCCTGGCCGGAACGCCGGTCGGCGCGACGATCGTAGCGGCGGATGCGCTGCTGTTCGGCGGATGTTGTGCGATAGGAGGCAGAAAATGATGAAGAAGTTTGGACTTTTGATGAGCCTGCTGGCGGCTTTGTCTATTGCCGGCTGCGGGACGCGATAATCGAGTGAAGAAAGGACACAAATACATGGCAGACTATCTGATCAGAGCGACGGCCGCGGGCGAAACGGTGCGGGCGTTCGCGATCGACTCGACGGAAATGGCGGAGACCGCGCGGACGACGCACGGGACCCTGCCGGTCGTGACGGCGGCTTTGGGCCGGCTGATGTCGGCGGGCGCGATGATGGGTTCGATGATGAAGGGCGCGAAGGATAAGCTGACCCTGATCGTCAAGGGGGACGGCCCGATCGGGCAGATGACCGTGACGGTGGACAGCCACGGCAACGTCAAGGGCTTCCCGGTGAACCCGGCGGTCGACATCCCGCGGAAATACAAAGGCAAACTGGACGTCGGCGGCGCGGTCGGCCGCGGCACGCTGACGGTCACCATGGATCTCGGGCTCCGGGAGCCGTACAACGGGCAGGTCGAGCTGCAGACCGGCGAGATCGCGGAAGACCTTGCATACTACTATACGGTCTCCGAGCAGACGCCATCGGCGGTCGGACTCGGCGTCATGGTCGACACGGACTGCTCGGTGAAGCACTCCGGCGGCTGGATCCTCCAGATGATGCCGGACGTCGCGGAAGAGACGATTCAGGCACTTGAAAAGAAGCTGGCGGCAGGCGAATCCGTGACCGCGATGATGGAGCGCGGCTTGACGCCGGAGGGCATCCTGCTGGAACTGCTCGGCGGTCTGGACCCGGTGATCACGGAGCGGCAGGAGGTGCGGTTCCACTGCGACTGCTCCAAGGAGCGGGTCGCGTCCGCGCTGGCGACGATCCAAACGGACGACCTGGCTGAGATGATCGAGGACGGCGAAGAGATCGAAGTCAAATGTTCCTTCTGCAATTCCGCCTACCGGTTCTCGGTGGAGGAGATGCGGGAGATCCTGACGATGCGGGCGCGGCAGGTGTGACCGGCGCCAACGGAGGTGCATATGAAGGGGTATGTGTTTCGGGAAGTCCGGGAAGAGGAAGTTCCGGAGGCTTTCCGGATGATCGAAGACCGCGTTGCCTGGGTGGCGCGGAAAGGGATCCGCGGGTGGACGCCGTCGTACCTGTCATCCTCAACCGAGAATATCCTCGCCTTCGCCCATCATCGGGATCACGACGCCGGTCGCGTCCTCCAGGTGGAACATCATCATCTTGTGGCCGGTCTCCTCGTTATAGATGTTCTTGAGGAACGGCGCGGCTTCGAGGGCCATCTCCGCGTACTTCGGATCGGTCTCGAAGACGGCTTTGCCGGTATAGCGGAGCCATTTCGAATCCGGTTTGCACGCGACGATCTCGCACTTCGGGTTCGCCACGAGCTGCTTATAGACGTCCTTGAAGTCGCCGACACCGAACATCTCTACGCCGTCAAACTCAAAGTGCGCGCCGAGCGGGCGGATCTTCGGCTGGTCGCCGTCCGCGGTCGCCAGGAAGAAGACGCCTGTTTCCGAGAGAAAATCATTCAGTTTGCTCATAAGAATCCTCCTTATATAGTTAGCTCAATTATTGAACAAGAGAATCGTCGATCAGCCGCCGGATGACGCTGTACAGGTACGGCTTGTATTCCTTGAACGGCACCGGATCATTGTACAGAATGGTATTGTAGCAGGTCGAGTTGATGAGCTCGAGCAGGGTGAAGAGCAGAAGCTCCGGATCCCGCAGCTCCACGCCGCCTTCCTGAAGCGTGTCGATGACAAACGCGCGGAAGTCGATCACCTCGTCATCGACCGTCCGATACTTCTCCGAGCGCACCAGGATCCCCCAGGACAGATTCTTGGAGATGAACTTCAGGAGCGTGAGGTCCTGCGTCAGCCTGTTCAGGATGTAGTCCGCGACGAAGATGAATTTGCCCGCGACCGGGATCTCTTCGGAGGCTTCCCGGCTGTAGCGCTCCAGCGCGTCAACGGCTTCGAGCAGCAGGCGGCTGGACTTGAGCATGATCAGCTCGTCCCGCACATCCTCCTTGCTGTCAAAATACAGGTAGAACGTCCCCTTGCCGACGCCGGCCCGCAGCGCGATGTTGAGGATCGTCGTCTTGTGGAACCCCACCGTCGTAAAGAGCTGGTAGGCGGCTTCCAGCAGGTCTTTACGCTTTTTTTGTTTCTTCAGTTCGATCTTACCCATCTCAGTCCTCTTACTCTCTACCAATCTATACTATCACCTGCGCAGAGCAGCCGTCAAGCGGGCGCTGCTGCAAGAGCTATTGTAAATCAAGCAAAAAAGAATTTCAAGAAAATATTGACTAATGGTCAGTTTTATGATACCATGCTGTTGCTCAAAACTGACTTTTGGTCACGTTTGTTGATTTTACAGGAAAGGAGCCGAGTGCAGCATGCATCTTGGAGCGAAAGTCGTACGTTATCGCAAAGTGATCTTTCTGGTGTCGATCCTCCTGCTGATCCCGTCGATCCTGGGGTTCGTCGGGACGCGGATCAACTACGATATGCTGACCTACCTGCCTTCGGACATGGAGACGATGCAGGGGCAGGAACTCCTGATGGAGGACTTCGGGAAGGGCGGGTTCTCGCTCGTCGTCGTGGAAAACATGAAGACCCACGAGGTGAGTCAGCTGGCGGAGGACATCAGCCGGGTCGACCACGTGGATTCCGTCATCAATCTGGAGAAGCTCATCGACCCGACCGTGCCGATCGACATGTATCCGAGCATCATCCGGGAGAACTTCAGCAATCCGGATGCCACGATGCTGGTCGTGTTCTTCGACACCTCCACCTCGGATGACGCGACGCTGGAAGCCGTCGAA
>CAYLSR010000057.1:0-8199 GCA_964385855.1 uncultured Mogibacterium sp. | reverse complement strand
GGATCCGTATCACGAGCCGGGGCAGGCGCACGGGCTGGCGTTCTCGGTCCTGCCGGGCGTGCAGCAGCCGCCGTCGCTGATCAACATCCTGGCGGAGCTCCGGGACGACCTCGGGATCGAGCCGCCGCCGAGGGATAACGGCTGCCTGATCTCCTGGGCGAAGTCCGGCGTGCTCCTCCTCAACACCGCGCTCACGGTGCGCGCGCACCAGGCGAACTCCCACCGCGGCAAGGGCTGGGAGCAGCTGACGGACCGCGTGATCGAGCTCCTGAACGAGCGGGAGCAGCCCATCGTCTTCATCCTGTGGGGGTCCAACGCCAAATCCAAGATCCCGCTGATCACCGGCCGGCAGCACCTGATCCTGTCGTCCGTGCATCCGAGCCCGCTCTCGGCGCACCGGGGGTTTTTCGGCGGGCGGTACTTCTCGCGGGCCAATGAATTCCTGCGCGCGAACGGCGAAGAGCCGGTGGACTGGAGGCTGTGATGAACGATTTTGTCTTTGAAAACCGCACGAAGGTGTACTTCGGCCGTGGCTGCGTCCACGAATACCTGCCGGAACTGCTGCAGCAGTACGGGGACACCGTGATGCTCGGGTACGGCGGCGGGTCGATCAAGCAAAACGGCGTCTACGAGGAGGTGACCTCGATCCTCCGGGCGGAGGGCAAGCGCGTCGTGGAATTCGGCGGCATCCGCTCCAACCCGACGGTGGACAAGATGCTGGAAGGCGCGGCGCTCGCCCGCGCGCGCAACGTCGACCTCATCCTCGCGGTGGGCGGCGGCAGCACGATGGACTGCTGCAAGGCGGTTTCGATGGCGGTCCGCTACGACGGGGACCTCTGGACGGACTTCTGGGAAAACCAGGGGACGATGGACTTCGAGCCCGTCCCGCTCGGCGTGATCGTCACCATGCCGGCGACCGGCAGCGAGGTCAACGGCGGCGCGGTGCTGACGCACATGGAGCGTCACATCAAGACCGACCGGGATTATCCGCGGGCCAACCCGGATTTCGCGCTGATGGATCCGGTCTATACGATGAGCCTGCCGCTGCGGCAGCTCCGGGCCGGGACCTTTGACATCCTGTCGCACATCATGGAGACGTATTTCAGCCTGCCGATTGAGGACAACATTTCGGACGACATCTCGGAAGCCCTGATGCGCGGTGTGATCCGCGATCTCCGGGCGGCGCTCCGGGACCCGCTGGACTACACGGCCCGCAGCAACATCATGTGGGCGGCTTCCATGGCGGAGAACCGCATCATCAAGATGGGCAAGAGCAAGGACTTCGAGTGCCACAACATGGAGCACCAGCTCAGCGCCTACACCGACTGCAACCACGGGGAAGGGCTCGCGGTGCTGCACCCGGCCTACTACCGGCACATCTGCCGCGGCGGGCTCGACAAGTTCGCGAAGTTCGCGGTCCGCGTCTGGGACCTCCGGCCGGAGGACTATCCGGACGAGGAGGCGCTGGCGCTCGCCGGGATCGACGCGCTGGAGGCGTTCATCCGGGAGATCGGGCTGCCCCGGACGCTGCGGGAGCTCGGGGTCGACGAGACGCTCGACCTCCGGGCGGTTGCGGCATCCTGCTGCACCTCGCCGGGCGCGTTCCGGGAGATCGGGACGGAAGAGATTTATGAAATCTACAGGGAGTGCTTCTGAGCTCCCTTTTTCATTCAGACGACAACAGAGAGGACAACTATGGACATCATCAGAATCATTTCGCAGGAACTGGACATCAAACCGTGGCAGGCGGACGCCGTGATCGGCCTGATCGACGAGGGCAACACCATCCCGTTCATCGCCCGGTACCGCAAGGAAGCGACCGGCGCGCTGGACGACGAGACGCTCCGAAACTTCGAGGAGCGGCTCAAATACCTGCGCAACCTCGAGGACCGAAAAAGGACGGTCCTCGCTTCGATCGAGGAGCAGGGCAAACTGACGGAGGAGCTTCGCAGGCAGATCGAGGAAGCGATGACCGCCGTCGCCGTGGAGGACCTGTACCGCCCGTACAAGCCGAAACGCCGGACCCGCGCGATGATCGCGAAGGAAAAGGGCCTGGACGGTCTGGCGGACTATCTGCTGGCGCATCCGTCCGCGCCTGCGGAGGACGTTTCCCGTGAGGCGGAGAAGTACTTCAGCGAAGAGCACGAGGTGACTGACGCGGCGACCGCCGTTCAGCTGGCGCAGGACATCCTGGCGGGCGACATCTCGGACAACGCGGCGTACCGCGCCCGGATCCGCGAGATGACGCGGGACCACGGTGTGATCGTCTCTAAAGCCGCCGGAGATCCGGAAGAAAAGACCGTCTACGAGAACTACTACGACTACCGCGAACCGGTCGCGAAGATCCCGGGGCACCGCGTCCTGGCGCTGAACCGGGGCGAGAAGGAAAAAATCCTGACCGTCTCGCTGGAGGTGCCGGAAGACCGGGTGCTCGGCTACCTCGCGAAGCAGGTCGGCACGGGCGTCTGGCTCGATCCGGCCGTCGCGGACGCGTACCGCCGGCTGATCGCGCCTTCCATCGAGACCGAGATCCGGAACGAGCTGACAGAGGCCGCGCAGGAAGGCGCGATCAAGGTGTTCGGCAGCAATCTGGAGCAGCTCCTGATGCAGCCGCCGATGCAGGGGAAGACCGTCCTCGGCTGGGACCCGGCGTTCCGGACCGGCTGCAAGCTGGCCGTCTGCGATCCGACCGGCAAGATCCTGGAGACGACCGTCATCTATCCGACGCCGCCGCAGAACAAGGTCGAGGAGGCCCGGAAGGTCCTCGCACAGCTGGTCCGGAAGTACGACATCGACATCATCTCCGTCGGCAACGGGACGGCTTCCCGGGAATCCGAGCGGATCATCGCGGACTTCATCCGGGACTTCCGGCAGCGCGGCGGTAAAAAGCTCGAATACGTGATCGTCAACGAGGCCGGCGCCTCGGTCTATTCCGCGAGCAAACTCGCCACGGAGGAATATCCGGATCTCGACGTCGGGGAGCGGAGCTCCGCGTCGATCGCCCGGCGCCTGCAGGATCCGCTGGCGGAGCTGGTCAAGATCGACCCGAAGGCCATCGGCGTCGGGCAGTACCAGCACGATATGAACCAGAAGCGGCTCGGCGAAGCGCTCGGCACCGTCGTCGAAGACTGCGTGAACCGCGTCGGCGTGGACCTCAACACCGCTTCCCCGTCGCTCCTGGAGTACGTTTCCGGCGTCAGCAAGCCGGTGGCGGCCAACATCGTCCGCTACCGGGACGCGAACGGACGGTTCCGGAACCGCCGGGAACTCCTCAAGGTCCCGAAGCTCGGGCCGAAGGCCTTCGAACAGTGCGCGGGGTTCCTCCGGATCCGCGACGGCAGCGAGCCGCTCGACGCGACGGCCGTCCACCCGGAGAGCTACGATGCGGCCCGGAAGGTCCTCGTGCAGCTGGGTTATACGGAGGCGGACCTTGCGGGCGGTGTAAAAGATCTGGCGGTCAAGCTCGCGGGCAGGACCGGCGGCAAACCGTCCGGCGGCGCCGGGAGCGGCGCGAAGCAGGCCCGCGGCAAAGGCTCGCAGGCCGGGAAGCCGGGTGCGATCAAGGGCTTTGCTGCGTTGGCAGCGCTGAACGAAGAAAAGAAGCGCGAGGAGCGCGAAGAGAAGAACCGGAAGAAGGCCCTGCAGAAGCCGGGCGCGTGGAAGGGCAGTCCGGCGGTGCCGGCGCTGGCGAAGGAGCTCGGAATCGGCGAATACACGCTGAAGGACATCCTGACCGAGCTGGAAAAGCCGGGCCGGGATCCGCGCGAGGAGGCCGCGGCACCGATCCTGCGGTCGGACGTCCTCGAACTCACCGACCTCCGGCCGGGCATGGAGCTGAAGGGCACGGTGCGCAACATCGTAGATTTCGGGTGCTTCGTGGATATCGGGGTGCACCAGGACGGGCTCGTCCACATATCGGAACTGTCGGATCGTTACGTCGAGCACCCGCTGGATGTCGTTAAAGTCGGGGATATCGTGACGGTGTGGGTCCTCAGCGTCGACACGGACCGAAAGAAGATCTCCCTCAGCATGAAGAAGCAGTAACAAAAAACCGGCGGGGCCTGCAGGCTCCGCCGGTGCGCTTTTGGTTCCGCTACTTTCCCGTCTGATTCAGCACCATCGAGTGCACCAGCTGCGCAACGATTTGTTGCTGCTCCGCGGGCAGCTCCCGCAGGTCCCGGAGGATGATGTGCTCCAAAACGCCGACCGGGTGCTCGTACTGATCGTACAGGAGATAATCAAAGCTCGTATTGAGCGCGTTTGCCAGCTGGAAAACCAGCTCCAGGCTCACCTTCGTCTTACCGTTTTCGATGTTCGAAATGTGAGAGGTCGAGGTCCCGGTCAGGGCGATGAGCTCTTCTTGCGTCATGTCGAGCTCTTTGCGCCGGGCCCGCACCCGGGCGCCCAGTTTCCCGTAATCTATGTCTTTGATCTGCTCCACCATTCCCGTCACCGAAACAAACCGCACCAATAACCGATCTCCGGCGGCAGCTCCCGCGCCGCTCTGCTATTATTGTAAAGTAACGGCAGAAAAGATTACATAATCCACAGCAGAAGAAACTATGCATACAGAATAAGTTTCAACAAAAAACTGCCGCTGTATGCAAGACCGGTTGTTTTGGCGCGGCGGTTCAGCGAAGGAATTTTCGGAGGGACACCCTCCTGTTTCGGACGAGAATGGCCAGAAAGCGGATGACCAGTTCCTGCTGGTCCCGGCTGAGCGCCCGGTAGGCGCGGAGGATCTGGTATTCCATCGCCAGGGCAGGGTACTCGTATTGCTCCAGGAGCAGCGCGTCGATGCTCGTGTGGAGCGCGTCGGCGATCCGGAAGATCGTGTCGAGCGATGCGTGCGTGGTCCCGTTTTCGATGTGAGAGATGTGAGAAGAAGAGACGTGGACCAGGTACCCGAGCTCCTCCTGTGTATAGCCCATCCGGTTGCGGGCATAGCGAATGTTGCGGCCTATGTGCAGCGGGTCAAGCGGATTCAAAGATGTCACCCCCAGTTACATTAGTTTAACTCTCCTAACTGATAATTATACTGAGCCTGTGCGGGGATGTACATCGACTGACAGCGGAAAAACTTGTCTTATACGGCAGTAACGAAAAGATGGACCCGCGGAAGATCCATCTTTTTGCCTTACAGATCGAATTGTAACAGGTGCTCCGGGCGGAGTCAATCGGACGAAGGGGCACTTCCGGTCGACCGGAAGTAGACCCCGGCCGCCATCAGGCCTCCGTTAGCTTCTCCAGGAGGCGCAGGAGCTCGTGCTTTTCCTCCTCCGAGAGCCCGGAGAAGAGGCGGCTGAAGCGCTCCTGCTTCTCGTCTTCCAACTCGCAGGCGCGCGCCCGGCCCTTTTCCGTCAGCGAGATCAGCGTGGCGCGCTTATCCGCCGGATCGACTTCCCGGCTGAGGTAGCCGCCGCCTTCCAGGATGTCCACGAACTCCGAGATCGAGGATGGGTTGACGCGGAGCTCCTCCGCAAGGACCTTCTGGCGGACACCCCCGTCGTGCTGCAGCAGCACGCTGAGGACGCGCTCTCTCGACAGCGGCTTCGGGCCGCGGCGCTCCCCTTCCGGCCCGTGACCCGGCCCTCTGCGCTCCTCCGGCCCGTGACCGTACTCCGGTCCGTGTTCCCGTGGTCCATGGCCCATCGGGCGGCCAAAACCGCCTCTGCCCATCGGCCCGTGCCGCATCGGGCCGTGGCCTTCGCGCCCGCCATGCTCATCGTGTTCGCCGTGACCTTCCGGTCCGCGGCCGTCTTCCATTTTGCCTCTGAGGAAGTGCGGCATCTGATGCAGTTTGATAAAAAGCTGTTCGTCAATACTTCTGTTCATCGTATGTTCTCCTTTCACAGCAAGGGATAATTGCTTTGGTACCGAACTAATTGTAGCGCAAATGCTGGCACCTGTCAAGACTGTTTGGTACCGAAATAAAAAAGTTTGTCCTTGCCTGAACCCTTCCGGCACTTTATAATGGGGATTGACGCACCAAACGGAAGGAGACAACAAGATGAATCGCAAAGAGATTCGGGAGATCCGGAAGCGTTTTGCACCCGAAAAAGAGAATTTCAGCCACATTTACGGCTGCTACGTCAACGCCGCGAAGGAGATCGTCGCGACGATGGACCTGCCGGTCATGACCATGGAGCAGGAAGAGCGCGAGATGTACATGAACATCCTCAAGCGCACGCTTTCGGGCGCGCTCGGCCGCAATCTGCTGCAGATCGAGTTCGACACGGACCAGGTCGGCGTGAGCGACGAGCACACGCTGTTGCAGGCGCTCCGCATGTCGCACCTCAGCGATGAGAACATGCGGCAGCTGCTGTACGACCGCATCCGGGAGCACCTCGAGATGGAGGAGACGAGCTACGTCATCCTGCTTGCGGCCGATTCGTACGACGTGCCGTTTAAAGAGGGCAGCGGGGACTGGGACGAGGATTCGACCGACCAGTACGACTACTTCGTCTGCTGCGTCTGCCCGGTCCGGGATTCGAAAGCCGCGCTCCGCTACTACGCGGAGGAACGGTCGTTCCGCGGAGCTTCCACCGGCAGCCTGCTGTCCGCGCCACAGATCGGATTCCTGTTCCCGACCTTCGAAGACCGGGCGACCAACATCTACAGCGCGCTCTACTACACGCACAGTGCCTCGGAGATCCATGAGGAGTTCATCGAGGCGATCTTTCACGCTCCGCGCGTGCCGATGGCCCCGGCGTACCAGAAGGACGCGTTCGGCGAGGCGCTGACCGAAGCGCTGGGCGGGGAATGCAGCCTGGAGGTGGTCAAATCCGTCCACGCGCAGCTGCGGGAGCGCCTGGCCCTCCACAAGGAGAGCCACGACCCGGAAGCACCGGAGATCTCGCTCGACGAGGTCGACGAGATCCTGATGGCGGGCGGCGTTTCGGACGACGGCATCCGGCAGTTCCACGAGACCTGCCGCAAGACCTTCGACGATCCTCTCACGCTCAACCCGGAGAACCTCATCGAGAGCCGCAAGTTCGAGGTCGTCACGCCGGAAGCGAAAATCACCGTGGACCCGGAGCAGGTCCCGGCGATCAAAATGCAGGAGATCGACGGCCGCCGGTACCTCCTCATCCCGGTCGGGGAGGGCGTGACCGTGAACGGGATCGAGCTCGGGATCGCGCCGGAGCGGGACTGATTTCGGATATCCAAAACAGAATAGACTGCATAACCGAAATACTTCGTGTTTTTTTTCGGGCGGTATGTTAAAATACTGATAATCAATAGCATCGGCTTTTATCAAAAGGGAGGGTTTATATGAAGATTCTGGGTATTTCACTGGGAACCAAGAACGGCAACAATGATACCATGTGCAAGGTCGCGCTCGAAGCCGCGAGAGACATGGGTGCTGAAATCGAATTCATTCATCTGTTTGACTGGGATATCAAGAACTGCACGGGCTGCGTCGCATGTTCCAGAGGCCTCGTCATGGGCAAGGGCATGATCTGCTCGCAGAAGGACGACTACAAGGCACTGTATGAGAAGATGGTCGAAGCGGACGGCGTTCTGGTTGTCGATCCGATCTTTGAGTCCGGCGGCACGGGCCTCTTCCACACCATCACCGACCGCATGGGCCCTGGTCACGACACCGGCATGATGCTCGGCCTGCAGCAGAAGCTGATCGAGCAGGGCAAGGAGCCGCTCGACATGAGATATTTCAGACAGAAAGCGATCTCCTTCGTCGCGATCGGCGGTTCTGACTGGGCGGTCCGCTGCGAGACCGACCACGCGATGCTCGCACTGAGCCCGGGCTGGAAGGTCGTCAACAACGACTTCTTCTCCTGGTCCAAGGATGTCATCATGCAGGACGACAAGATCGCCAGAATGCAGGAGATCGGCCGCAACCTCGTCGAGGCTGCGCAGGACATGATCGACCGCAACCTCATGATCATGGATCCGGAAAACGACAAACTGTCCTACTGGAAGGGCAAGAAGGGCGCCTGTCCGCACTGCAACGGCAATGCGTTCTACATCTTCCCGGGCACCACGCACGCAGTCTGCGAGCTCTGCGGACTCGAGGGAACGCTGGAAGTCGAAGACGGCGCGACCGTATTCAAGTTCGATCCTGCGACCGAGTGGCATGCGCATGACATCCTGTCCGGCAAAGCTGCGCACGGCAAGGACATCTTCGAGAACGAGAGCCGCCTGATGAACCTCGGCAAGGATCCGGAGTTCAAGAGA